>DPCD01000180.1 GCA_003516765.1 Clostridiales bacterium
GACCCCGAGCTCGGCGATCCCGAGAACGGCGTAGCTCCCGGCACGCCTTGGGAAGAAGTTCCTGAGGATTGGGTCTGCCCGCTCTGCGGCGTCGGCAAAGACCAGTTCAGCCCGGAAGAATAACACCTAACGCAAGCAGGAGAGGAACCGTTTCCTCTCCTGCTTTTTTGCGCTTTGCCAAAAAAGCAGTGGATAAAAAGGTGGATACCACGCTTTCGTGCGCGCTTGCAGCTGTAAAAAGCAGCGCTTGCCGTCTTGAAAGTTTGTCTCCATCTGTGATAAGATAAATAAATCATCTGTCTCAAAGGAGGCTATCTGCATGAATATCATCGATGCAATTTTTCATCTGGTCAAGCATCCGGTCATCGAGTTGGTGGAGTACTACCGCGGAAAGAACAGAGCGAATACGGCAGGTGATGCGCTGGAGGAATACATCAAGGACCTTTTTGCCGACTCCTTTGATCTAAACGAAGCGCAACGGCTACAACGGCAAAGCGAGGTGTTTTCTTATCTTGGTAATGACAGAAATCCGCCGGATGCTATGCTGCGCGGCGGTGACGCCATTGAAGTTAAGAAAATTGAAACAGATACCGCGGCGCTCGCTCTGAATTCAAGTTATCCAAAGCATATTCTGTCAAAAGACAATCTCATGCTTTCCTCCGCCTGCAAAGATGCTGAATGCTGGAGTGAAAAAGACATGATTTATGCCGTTGGTATCGTGAAAAATGGCAATCGGCTCAGGCAGCTTGCCATGGTCTACGGACTTGATTACTGTGCCAGCGAAGAATGCTACAGCCGCATCCGGACTACAATCAAAGACGGCGTGGAAGCAATTCCGGGCATCGAGTTTGCGGAAAGCAAAGAGCTTGGGCATATCAATAAAGTGGATCCTCTCGGCATCACCTATATGCGCATACGCGGAATGTGGGGAATTAAAAACCCATGGAATGTATTTGATTATATTTATCGAAGAAACCCGAAAAAGAGTTTCAATTTCATGTGTATCATCAACGACGCAAAATGGGATACGTTTGATAACACGACGCTTCTTACAGATATGCAGAAGGACGGCTTCAAAATCGAACACGTCAAAATCAAAAACCCGGACAATCCGGCAAAGCTTGTCGATGCCCGGCTGATTACATTTTGCATATAGGAGAACTGCTATGAAAGTGATCAGTCTGTTTTCAGGTTGCGGCGGTCTGGACCTTGGCTTTGAACGCGCAGGCTTTGATATTCCGGTCGCCAACGAATACGACAAAACTATCTGGGCTACCTTCCGCGCAAATCATCCGCGCACAACGCTGCTTGAGGCGGACATCCGCAGCCTCCGGGCAGAAGACTTTCCGACCGATGTTGACGGAATCATCGGCGGACCGCCCTGCCAGTCCTGGTCGGAAGCGGGCGCATTGCGCGGCATTGAAGACGCGCGTGGGCAGCTGTTTTACGACTATATTCGCATCCTGTGGCAAGTTCAGCCCAAATTTTTCCTTGCTGAAAACGTCTCCGGCATGCTCGCCGGGCGGCACCGAGAGGCAGTCGACAACATTGTTTCGCTTTTTGAATCTTCCGGCTATGATGTTTCTGTCACGCTTGTAAATGCAAAGGACTATGGTGTAGCAGAAGAACGTAAGCGCGTTTTCTACATCGGCTTCCGCAAGGACCTGCGCATGGACTTTGTCTTTCCAAAGGGCAGTACCACAGACGATGCCAAAAAGCTTACGCTTCGGGATGTGATCTGGGATCTGCAAGATACGGTCGTTCCCGCCGGCGACAAAAACCATCACAACCCCGCCGCCATCAACAACAACGAGTACTTTACCGGTGCATTTTCCACTATCTTTATGAGCCGCAACCGCGTCAAAAGCTGGGATGAACAGGCATTTACGGTGCAGGCGTCCGGTCGACAGTGCCAGCTCCATCCACAGGCGCCAAAGATGATCAAAGTAGGTCCTAACGACTGCCGCTTCGTCCCCGGCTATGAAGCACTCTACCGGCGTATGAGCGTCCGGGAGGTTGCACGGGTGCAGGGCTTTCCAGATTCGTTCCGGCTTTTCTATGACAACGTCAACGACGGTTATAAAATGATCGGAAACGCTGTGCCAGTTCAGCTCGCCTATGAAATCGCCATGGCAATCCGGCAACAGCTCGAGCATCGGTCAAACAGCGGTCTTTGAACATTGCCAAAGCGGAGAAGGAACGTTCCTTCTCCGCTTTTATTCGTCCGTTTCCTCTTTCAGATACACATCCGGCTCCTTGCCGTGTTCGCGGCAGACCGCCTGCACGGTCTGAATGATGTCCTGCCGCGCGATCCCGGAGCAGATGTCCCGGAAAATCAGCGCGCCGTCGTAGGGCGTATACTCCGCCGTAAACCGGCACGGGCGCTTTCGCAGCGCCTGCGCCTCGCGCGGCGTCCGGCATACCGGCGGCGTTTCATCGAATACGTACAGCCGGTCGTCGCAGCAATGGACATACGAAGTTTCCAGAAACGCGGCAAAAAGCTTCCGGTCAAAGCCCCGGCTGACAGAAATCAGTTCCTTCCAGTCCCCGTGCATGCGAAGAAGATCGTCCGTTCCGGCAATCTCCTGCGCGTAATACATTGGAAAGGTCGTGTGATAGACAATCTCGCGCGTCCTCTTTTCCTGCCGCTGCTCCATCCAGAACAGATCTTCCATCCACGTCACAACAAATCGCCCCGCGCACAGCCGGTCGAGGATTTCGCAGCATTCGCCGGTATAATCCCCCTCGCAGTCGAACCGGAGCTGCGGTCCTTCGTCGTCCTCGCAGTCGCTCAGCATAAAAAGCGGCGTCCACGGCTCCCGCTTTCCGAACAGCAGCTTCAGAAGTCCCAGAAAAAAGCCCATGTCTACGCATCCTCTCCCTGCACCCAGAGGCTCTTTCCGTGCGCGCTTAAAACCGCCCGGATAGTTTCTATGACAAATTGCTTCGTCTGCTCGTCCGGCAGTGTGATGTCCAGCCAGTCCTCGTCAATATCATAACAAGCAGAAAGCAACCCCGGCTGTTTTGTACACGCCCTCGCCTCCTCCAACGTTCTGCACATGGACAGGTCCTTCAAAGCGTACAGCGTTGTCGCGCAGTTCCACGGACCATAGCGTTCCTCCACGTAATCGAGATACTTTGCATCAAGCATCTGCCGGTCGATGCCGGTCCCGACGGAGTAAATTTCTTTCCAGCCATCCGTCAGACGTGTGTGCGTCTTCCTGTCGTCCAGATGCTCCCGTCCAAAGTGCGTTACGAACGTCTCATCATAAGTAATTTCTGTTTTTCTTTTGACTTCCCTTTTGTACACTCAGCGCCTGCCAGATTTCCAGCCAGAGCGCAAAATCACGCGGCTTTTCCTCCCAGCAGGCAAGGCTGAACATATCCACGCCTTCCCTCTGAAAGACGATCAGCCCAAAATCCTCGCCTGACGTAGCATCCCGTTTTTGGAACGTCCATTTCAGGAATTTCCAGAGTCCCATTTTTGCTCACTCCTACATACGTAATATCAACGCCCCACCCCGTCAAACAGCCCGCAGCCGGAGAACACTGCAAGATCTTCCGCCGCAAGCGTCCGGTATTCCACGGCGCAGTTCTCCTCCAGATGCAGCACCTGCACCTGCCCGCGCGTCTGCTCCGGGAAAATCAGGCCCTGGCGGACGCCGTCAAATTCATAGCCCCAAGGGTAAGACGCCGTATCTGTCTCAAAGGCGACCAGAATGGTCATTTCGCTTTTCGGGAAGCGCTCCGGCATTGCGTCATAGAAATCTGCCAGATCGGCATATTCCCAGACGGATACGTTTCTGTCGCTGTAATTGCCGAGGCAGGAATACGCCGTCAAGTCGAACACGTAATAGGTGCCGTTCTGATAGACCCAGTTGATCTCGTGGTTCCCGCCGCCGAGCCAGCGGATCATACCGACCTTCTCATAGTCCCCCTGCAGCAGATACGACGCCACGTTCGCATAGCCCCCGCAGCAGCACGCCTTGTTGCGCCGCAGCTGCGCATCGCCCGGGGCGTCGTAGCCCCAGCCGTCGTACCACGGGGTGTACGCCTCGTCGGTTGTACAGCCGAAGCGCACGGCAATCATGTATTGCAGAAGGTCGGCAAGGCTTTTGACCTCGCGCGCAATGGTCTGCGGCGGCTGGTATCGCAGCTCCAGCGCCCGGTCGAAGGAAAGGTGCTGCGTTCCGAGTGCCTGCGGAATTCTGTAATCGGACACGCGGATGGAACGCGCCTGCTTTTCCCATGCCGCCTGTTCTTTCTCCCGGCTCTGCCAGACTTCCAACCCCGCCGGGTCTACCCGGTCGGAAATTGCCTGCAGAAGCGTTTTTCCGCCGCCTTTTTGCTGCGTGCGCAGCGCCGCCAGAGAGACGATTGCCGCGTCGCCGCGCGTGAAGCGCTTTGCATTTGCGTCATAGCGCCCCTCGCTCAGACCGATGTCGTCGGAAAGCGTCCACGCGCTGTCCCACGAAAAGTCCTTTCCGCTCTCGTAGCCCAGTGCGCGCAGCGCAAATGTCAGAAACTGCGCCGCCGTGACAGAGTTTTCGCCGCCGAAGCGCGTCTGGCTCACACCGGCAGTCAAGCCGTTTGCATACGCATAGCCCACGTAGGGCTTTGCCCAGTCGGCAACGTCCGTGAAGGGCGTGTTCCAGTCTCCCGCAAGGGCTTCCCTCTCTTTTCCCAGCAGCCGCACGAGCATGGTCACAGCCTCCGCCCGCGTCGGCGCGCGGTTCAAGTCGAACATGGGATTTCCGGCAGCGTCCGTGCCGGTTCCCTGGAAAAGCCCCAGCTCGTACAGCGTCTGCGCCGCCGCCTGCGCCTCCGACTCTGCCGCAAGCGCGGGCAGGCTCAGCGAAATCAGCAAAACAAGCGCCAGAAAACACGATATCCATTTTCTCATACATATGCTCCTCTTTCCTGCTTCTGACTACCAGCATACCCCGGCAGACGGTGCTTGTCAACATTCCTGCCCACCCGAAAGGTCCGGCGCAATTTGTGCAATTCGCCTATTTGCAAGTTTTTCTCGTTTCGTGGTACACTAAAAGAAAAACCGCCTCCGGGCGGAAAGGAGCAGCATATGAACGAATACGAGGTTCTGATTGAGACCATCAACCCCTGCGGTGGCGAGGCGCACGCGAACAAGGAATTCAAAGAGATCGAAGCCGAAAGCCCCGAAAGCTATGTCGCGCAGAACGGCAGCTTCCCGGTGATCGATTCCGGCAAAAATGCGGCGGGCGACATCGTCATCACCACCGGCGACGGCAAGGGCACGCTTGTGCGCTACACGTTCACCGAATAAGCCCCCAAGGGCACAAAAAATCCGTTCCGGAAAACCCGGAACGGATTTTTTATGGAATGGAGTGGGATCATCCATGGATTGTTTATTCCATATCTTCTTTGAGCTTTTCAAAAAAGCCCTTCTTTTTGGGCTGGGTATCATCGCCGCCGGTTTCCAGCTTGCGCAGAAGCTCCTTCTGCTCTTTTGTCAGCTTCGTCGGCGTTTCGACCACGACGGTGACAAACTGGTCGCCGCGCGTCTTATACCCGACATACGGAATGCCCTTGCCGCGCAGGCGGAATGTGGTTCCCGTCTGTGTGCCCTCGGGGATGTTGTAGCGGACCTTGCCATCGAGCGTCGGCACCTCAATCGTCGCGCCGAGCGCCGCCTGCGTGAAGGAAATCGGCATCTGGCACAGCACATTTGCCCCGTCTCTGGTAAAGAGCGGATGCTTACGCACCGAAACGGTCACCAGAAGATCGCCGTTGGGTCCGCCGTTGGAGCCGGCGTTGCCCTCTTCGCGCACACGGAACGACTGCCCGTTGTCGATGCCCGCCGGGACGGAGACCTTAATCGTCTTCGTATGGCGCACCTTGCCCTTGCCCTTACAGGTCTGGCAGGGGTCCTTGATGATTTTGCCTGCGCCGCCGCACTTCGGGCACGGCTGCTGCGACTGCATCGTCATGCCCATGAAGTTCTGCTGCGTACGCACCGTACCGGTGCCGCGGCAATACGTACAGGTTTCCGGCTGCGCGCCGTCCTTGCAGCCCGAGCCGTGACACGTCGGGCAGGACTCGATGCGCGAATACGTAATCTGCTGCTCGCAGCCGAACGCCGCGTCCTCAAAGCTGATTTCGATCTCCGCAACGACATTCTGCCCCTTGCTGGGACCCGATCTGCGCGCGGAAGAAGCGCTCGCTCCGCCGCCAAAGAAGTCGCCGAAAATATCGCCGAGATCTCCGAAGCCGCCGAAGCCGCCAAACCCGCCGAATCCTGCGCCCGCGCCCGCGTTCGGGTTGAAGTTCGGATCGACACCCGCAAAGCCGTACTGGTCGTAGCGCGCCTTTTTGTCCGCGTCAGACAGAACCTCATATGCCTCGTTGACTTCCTTGAATTTTTCCTCTGCCGATTTATCGCCGGGGTTCTGGTCCGGGTGGTACTTCATGGCAAGCTTCCGGTAAGCCTTCTTGATCTCCGCATCGGATGCGTTTTTCTCGACGCCCAGAACCTCATAATAATCTCGTTTGTTTTGATCTGCCATATCGTTTCAACTCTTTGTCAGGTGTTCAGACAAGCCAAGCGGGGCGGATTGCTCCGCCCCATGGCTGATGCATCAGAACTTAGACCTCTTCGTAGTCTGCGTCGACCACGCCGTCGTCGCCCGGCTTGTTGCCGTCCTGCGGACCGCAGCTGCCGCAATCGCCGCCGCAATTTGCGTTCGGATCGCCCTGCGGCGCAGCGTTCTTATAGAGCTTCTCGGAGACGCTATAGAACGCCTTCTGGACCTCGTCGGTCGCTGCCTTGATTGCCGCGACGTCGGTACCCTTCTGGGCTTCCTTCAGCTTTTCGATGGCTGCGAGGACCGGCGCCTTGTCGCTCTCGGTGACCTTGTCGCCCATCTCGTTCAGGGTCTTTTCGGACTGATAGATGATCTGATCGGCTGCGTTGCGGGTATCGACCTCGTCCTTGCGCGCCTTATCCTCTGCCGCATACTGCTCGGCTTCCTTGACTGCCTTGTCGATGTCTTCCTTCGACAGGTTCGAAGAAGCGGTGATGGTGATCTTCTGCTCAGCGCCCGTGCCGAGGTCCTTTGCCGAGACATTCACGATGCCGTTGGCGTCGATGTCGAACGTGACCTCGATCTGCGGCACGCCGCGAGGCGCCGGAGCAATGCCCGTCAGCTGGAACTTGCCGAGGGTCTTGTTGTAAGCCGCCATCTCGCGCTCGCCCTGCAGGACATGGACCTCTACAGAGGTCTGGTTGTCTGCCGCGGTCGAGAAGACCTGGCTCTTCTTGGTCGGGATGGTGGTGTTCCGCTCGATGAGCTTGGTAAACACGCCGCCCATGGTCTCAATGCCCAGCGACAGCGGAGTGACATCGAGCAGCAGCAGACCCTTCACGTCGCCGCCGAGGACGCCGCCCTGGATTGCCGCGCCGACTGCCACGCACTCGTCGGGGTTGATGC
>DPCD01000003.1:0-11457 GCA_003516765.1 Clostridiales bacterium
AAGACCGACGACGAAATCGACGCGGTCTTCACCGTCGCCGACGCCCTGCGCGATCTGCGCGAGCGCAACAAGTCCACGAAGATCTTCAACTCCGGTCTCGGCATTTCCCTGTTCCGCGACAACTCCACCCGTACCCGCTTCTCGTTTGCTTCCGCCTGCAACTTCCTGGGTCTGGAAGAGCAGGTTCTCGATGAGAAGAAGTCCCAGATTGCCCACGGCGAAACCGTCCGTGAGACCGCAAACATGGTCTCGTTCATGGCTGACGTCATCGGCATCCGCGACGACATGTACATCCATCAGGGTCATGAGTATCAGAAGACGTTCATGGACGCGCTGGAAGAGGGCTACCGCGACGGTATCCTCGAGCAGAGACCGACGCTCGTGAACCTGCAGTGCGACGTGGACCATCCGACCCAGTGCATGGCAGACATGCTGCATGTCATCCACTACTTCGGCGGCGTCGAGAACCTCAAGGGCAAGAAGGTTGCCATGACCTGGGCATACTCCCCCAGCTACGGCAAGCCTCTGTCCGTCCCGCAGGGCGTCATTGGTCTGTTCACCCGCTTCGGCATGGACGTTACGCTGGCACATCCGGAAGGATACGATGTGTTCCCCGAGGTCGAGGAAATTGCCCGCAAGAACTGCGAGAAGTACGGCTCCAAGTTCCACAAGACCAACTCCATGGAAGAAGCGTTTAAGGACGCCGATATCGTCTATCCGAAGTCCTGGGCGCCGTTCAAGGCGATGGAAAAGCGTTCCGAGCTGTATGTCAAGGGTGACCAGAAGGGCATCGACGAGCTGGAAAAGCAGCTGCTTGCGCAGAACGCAGAGCATAAGGACTGGACCTGCTCGGAAGAAATGATGAAGCTCACGAAGGACGGCAAGGCGCTGTATCTGCACTGCCTGCCCGCTGATATCTCGGGTCTGTCCTGCGCCGAGGGCGAGGTTGACAACTCCGTGTTCGACCGCTATCTGGTGCCGCTTTACAAGCAGGCTTCCTACAAGCCGTACATCATCGCCGCTATGATCTTCCTGGCTCAGGTCAAGGACCCGGTTAAGACGCTGATGGACCTCGACGCTTCCGACAACAAGCGCAAGATGTTCTAAGAGTCTTCATTGAAAGCAGGCTTTCAATGAATCGGGAATTGCAGCCCGCCGCGCGCATAATTTTTGCGGCAAGCCGCAAAAATTCCACACTTGCGGACTGAGAGGAATTTTTCCGGTCGGCAGAGCCGCCGGATAAAATGATTCAAATATTTTCGCGCCGTGCGCGGCGCGAACTCTGCGAGGCTATTTCAAATGGCGGGAGCCGCGCTCCCGCCATTTTCACAAAAATCATGTGAGGATTATAAAATGGGAAAAAGAATTGTCATCGCCCTCGGCGGCAACGCGCTGGGCAAAAATCTGCATGAGCAGATGGACGCTGTCCATGTCACCGCAAAAGCAATCGCTGATCTGATCGAAGACGGTCACGAGGTCGTCATCGCCCACGGCAACGGACCGCAGGTCGGTATGATTCAGAACGCCTTTGCCGCCTACCACAAGCAGGAGGCAAAGAGCGATATTATGCCGCTTTCCGTCTGCGTCGCCATGAGCCAGGGCTATATCGGTTACGATCTGCAGAACATGATCGGTGAGGAGCTGGACCGCCGCGGTCTCGGCATCCACTGCGCGACCGTTCTCACGCAGGTTGCCGTTAACCCCGAAGACCCTGCCTTCCAGCATCCGACCAAGCCCATCGGCGCGTTCATGACCGAGGAAGAGGCAAAGAAGCTGGCAGCAGAAAAGGGGATCGACGTTGCTGAAGACGCAGGTCGAGGCTGGCGTCAGGTCGTTGCGAGCCCGAAGCCCGTGGAGATCGTGGAGATCGAAACCGTGCGCGCGCTGATGAACGCAAAGCATGCGGTCATCGCAGCCGGCGGCGGCGGTATCCCTGTGATCTGGGCGGACAAATATCATCTCAAGGGCGTGCCTGCGGTCATCGACAAGGACTTCGCCTCCGAGTGCATGGCAGAGCAGCTCGACGCCGACATGCTGATCATTCTGACGGCAGTCGAGAAGGTTGCCATCAACTTCGGCAAGCCCGACCAGAAGGGTCTGGACACCCTCACGCCTGCCGAGGCGCGCGAGTACATCGCCCAGAAGCAGTTTGCGCCCGGCTCGATGCTTCCGAAGGTCGAAGCGGCTGTCAAGTTTGCCGAGTCCAAGCCCGGCAGAACGGCTCTCATTACGCTCCTGGAAAAGGCAAAGGATGGCATCGCCGGCAAAACCGGCACCACGATTTCTCTTTAATGCAAAAAACGCCCGCGAAGCGCAGCTTCGCGGGCGTTCGTTTTTCAATTATACCATGCGGCAGGACTCGCAGTTCTCACATTCGGGGAACTTCTTCTTGTCGTAGGCAATGCCGTTTTTGTCGTAATAATCCTTGACGGCAGATTTGACCGCCTCCTCGGCAAGCACAGAGCAGTGGAGCTTGTGCGCCGGAAGTCCGCCCAGCGCGTCGACGACGTCCTTGTTGGTGACGGCAAGCGCCTCGTCGATCGTCTTGCCCTTGATCATCTCAGTTGCCATGGAGCTCGAAGCAATCGCGCTACCGCAGCCGAAGGTTTCAAACTTCACATCCTCGATTTTATTGTCCTTGATTTTCAGATACATCTTCATGATGTCGCCGCATTTGGCGTTGCCGACCTCGCCGACGCCGTCCGCGTTTTCAATGCTTCCCACGTTTCTCGGATTCATGAAATGGTCCATCACAATATCGGTATAAAGTGCCATAGCCTTTTGTTCCTCCTTACATCCAACTCACAGCATAAACTGCTTTTCGCCGCGTTCGAGTTCTTTCCACACAGGAGACATATTGCGCAGATACGTCACGACCTGCGGAATTGCGTCCAGCATGTATTCTACCTCTTCCATCGTGTTTTCCTCGCAGAGCGTCAGCCGCAGCGAACCGTGCGCCACCTCATGGGGTCTGCCGATTGCCAGCAGCACATGGCTGGGGTCCAGAGACCCGGACGTGCATGCCGAGCCGGACGAGGCGCTGATGCCCTTCGCATCGAGAAGCAGCAGAAGGCTTTCTCCTTCAATGCCCTCGAAGCAGAAGTTCACATTGCCGGGCAGGCGCGGGCTCTCTGCGCCGTTGAGCGCGCAGTGTGGAATCTCGCGAAGCCCTGCGATCAGCCGGTCGCGCAGCGCAGAGACCTTCTTTGCGTTTTCGTCCAGATGGTCGCAGGCATCTTTCAGTGCCGCCGCCATGCCGACGATACCGGGGACATTTTCGGTGCCGGCTCTCTTGCCGCGCTCCTGCGCGCCGCCTTCAATGATATTGGTGAGGATAATCCCGCGCCGGGCATACAGTGCGCCCACGCCCTTGGGACCGTGGAACTTGTGCCCCGACATCGAGAGCATGTCAATGTGCATCGCGTTTACATCAATGGCAACATGCCCTGCCGCCTGCACCGCGTCGGTGTGGAACAGAACACCCGCCTCGTGGCAGACGGCACCGATCTCCGCGATGGGCTGGATGGTGCCGATTTCGTTGTTGGCAAACATGATCGTAACCAGACACGTATCTTCGCGGATGGCGTCTTTGACCTGCTGCGCGGTGACAAGACCGTTTTCATGCACGTCCAGCAGCGTCACTTCGAAGCCCTCTTTTTCCAGCTTCGCAAGCGTATGCAGCACCGCGTGATGCTCAAATTTGGTCGAAATGATGTGCTTTTTTCCCTTTTTCGCGCCGAGCAGCGCTGCCGAGCGGATTGCCTGGTTGTCTGCCTCGCTGCCGCCGGAGGTGAAGGTGATTTCTCTGGGCTGCGCGCCGATGCACGCTGCGACGGTGGCTCTTGCCGCCTCCAAGCCCTCTTTTGCCTCCTGTCCGATTGTGTACAGGCTCGACGGGTTTCCGAAATGCTCCGTCATATACGGAAGCATCGCTTCCAGCGCGGTGCCGCTCATTTTGGTCGTCGCGGCATTGTCTGCGTAAATCTTCATCATAGGATTGACTCCTTTCGTGTTGGTTCTTTTCTTTGATGCAAGCATAGCACATATTCCCTACTAAGTCAATAGGTTTATATGTTGAAGCGCGGCAGACCTGAAAATTTTGTATGAACAGAAAATCTTAAGAAAAATTTAGCCGTTTTTTCCTTGAGACGATGGAAAAAACCGTGTATGATAGCTTCATGATTACAACATCCGGAGGAAGCTATGGCAAACATTCTCGACTATCTCGACTGGCGGGGCGATCTGACGCTTTCCGAGCGGGCGTTCAACGAGGTGGACAATCTGATTCTGGCGGAAATCTGCTACCTGGACCTTTCCGGCTTTGCACCCGCCGGCTTCGAGACGCAGCAAGTCACGCTCCGCGAGGCATGGGACGCCTATTTTGCTGCCCATCCGACCACCGATATGGGTGTTCTGGTGCCGGATCAGATTCCGGTGCTGGTTCAAAAGGCAGCACAGACCGCACGCTTTGGCAGTCTCCGCCTGCTCGGCTATGTGAACCGGATTGACGAAGAAACGCAGACACAGTTTTCTGCCATGACGATGCTCCTGCCGGACGGCAGCGCCTATGTCGCCTTCCGCGGCACAGACGACACGATTGTCGGCTGGAAGGAAGACTTCAACATGGCGTTCACGCCGGAAATTCCGGCGCAGCGCTACGCGGCAGACTATCTGCAGCAGGCAGCAGCCGCGCTTGCGTTCCGACCGCTGCTTGTCGGCGGGCACTCCAAGGGCGGCAATCTCGCCGTGTATGCCGCGGTCTTCTGCGGCGAAGCGATACAGAAGCAGATTCGTGCCGTCTACAACAACGACGGTCCCGGATTCTATGCATCTTTGCTGGAGCTTCCCGAGCATCACCGGATTGCGGGCAAAATCACGACGCTGCTGCCGGAATCTTCGGTCGTCGGCATGCTTCTGGAGCATGAGGAGGCGTATCAGGTCGTGCGCAGCACACAGATCGGACTCATGCAGCACGACGGCTTTTCGTGGCAGGTTCTGGGCGAGCGCTTCGAGCACCTGACGGAGCTTGCCGAGGGCGGCAGAATCATGGACCAGACGCTGCGGTCCTTTTTGCGTGAGCTGACCGAGCCGCAGCGCGTGCAGTTCGTCGACACGCTCTTTGACATTCTCACCTGCACCGACGCCAGCACCCTGACCGATCTCAAGGAGGGCGGGCTCAAAACCGCCTCTGCAATGGTCAAGGCGCTGCAGAAGCTTGATAAACCCACACGCAAGGCGCTTTCCGATACGCTGAAGCTTCTGGTAAGATCCGGCGCGCGGTCGGTATTGGAAGAGCTCGGCGTCAACCGGCTGCGCGAAAACCGGCTCATTGAGGCGCTCTCCGGGTATCTGGAGACCCACAGCCGCGCGTAAGCCCCAAATCTTCCTACAAAGGACACGCCTATGACGCTTCACGATTATCTGTTTACGCTGCTTCTTTCTATGGCGCCCGTCAGCGAGCTTCGCGGCGCAATCCCCTTCGGGCTGGCGCACGACATTCCGCAGGCGCTTCTATATCCCTCCTGTATTCTGGCAAATCTGCTGCCGGTGCCGTTTGTGATTGTGTTCCTGCGCCGGATTTTATCGTGGATGCAGCGCCGGGGCGGACGGCTCGCGTCTGCCGCCTGCTGGTTAGAGCGCCGGGGTCGGGCAAAATCCGCGCGCATCAAGCGCTCGGAGCTGCTGGGGCTGTATCTGTTCGTCGCCATTCCCCTTCCGGGCACCGGCGCATGGACCGGTGCGCTGGTCGCGGCGCTGCTGGGAAGGCGGCTTTCTCACGCCATGCTCTCCATTGGAGCCGGCGTGACCACCGCCTGCTGCATCGTCGCCCTCTTGTGCAAGGGCATCATCCATATCGCAGGTTTGTAACAATCGGGGGCTGCCGCGCGGCAGCCTCTTTGTTGCATTTTCCGCAAAACCCGGTATAATAGGGAGTATCTTAGATTGGAGGAGTTTCGCCATGACTGCCATTGTGACCGACGCGCACTACCGGATGTCCGTCTCGCTCATCCGGGACCTGTTCGATCGCGGCGTGCGCGTGGCTGCGTGCGAGAAAGCGTCGATCGAAGCCCCCGTCGGTTTTGCAAGCCGTGGCGCGGCGCAGTGCGTCCGTCTGCCGGACGAGGAGTATGAGGCTGCGCTCCTTGCCCTTTGCCGCGAGGTCCTGGAAATCGAGGGCGAAAAGCCCGTACTTTTGCCGGTGGGTGCAAAGACGCTCGCCATGGTAAGCCGGAGCCGCGATGCTTTTTCCGCCGTCGCGGGGCTTTGCGCCGCGACACCTTCGCAGCTGGCGCTTTTCAATGACAAGGCTGCCGTTTCCGCGCTGGCAAAAACGCTCGGTGTTCCGGTTCCGGAGAGCTTCGAGCGTCAGCCGGAGGAAGCGGACGAGCCGTTTTTCTCCCGCGTGCCGCTTCCCTGCGCGGTCAAGCCGCACTGCGGCGAAAGCTTCGGTCTGACCGCATCACAGCGCTACCGCATCTGCCGCACAAAAAATGAGCTGATCGCTGCTTTCCGGCATTTTCAAACGCTCACAAACGAAGACCCCATCGTGCAGGAATACCTGCCGGGCACGGCATTCGGCTGCTCAGTCCTGGCAAAGGACGGCGCAGTTTACCGTAGTCTCTGCCACCGCCGCGTGCGCGAATATCCGGTCTCCGGCGGACCTTCGAGCTGCTGCGAAAGCGTTTCCCGCGAGGATCTTCTTGCCTTTTCCGAAGCGCTCGTGCGGAAAACCGGGTTCACGGGTCCTGCGATGTTTGAGTTCAAATGCGCAGCCGACGGAAGTCCGCGTCTTCTGGAGGTCAACCCCCGCGTCTGGGGCACGTTTCCGCTCACGCGCGCGGCAAAGACCGATTTTGCCTACAGCTGGTTCTGCCTTGCAGCAAATCTTCCCCTGCCGGAGGAGGTCCCGGCGCAGCACGTGAAAATGGCGTACTATCCGGCGGATTTTGCCGCCGGTCTCGGCTACCTCAAAGCGGGTCAGCCCGGAAGGTTTTTTGCCGCGGCGGCGGATTTCTTGAGCCCCTGCGTCAAAAACGGCATCGCGGACCCCAAAGACCCCGCGCCCGCGCGGGTCTATTTCCGCAATCTTTTTCACCGGGGAGGTCCCAAATGAAGCTGCTTGCTGACCTGCATGTCCACTCGCGCGCCTCGCTGGACGGAAGAAGCAGCGTTGAGGCGCTGATCGAAACCGCCCGAACGCGCGGTCTTTCCGCCATCACCGTCTCGGACCACGATCTGTGTACGCCGTTGCCGGATTGTAAGGATCTGTTTCTGATTCCGGGCGTTGAAATCACGTCCGCAAATGGTCATATTCTGGGGCTGTTTTTAGACGCGCCCATCGATTTTGCCGCGCTTGGGAAATTTCCGCCTCCCGCGCAGGCGATTGCCGCAATCCACGCTTGCGGCGGGCTTGCCGTGCTGGCGCATCCGTTTGCGCCGCAGAAGCTGAGCCCCGAAGAGATTGCCCGTCTCGGCTTCGACGCCATCGAAACCGCAAACGCCCGCGCGATGTTAAAGCCCGGCGCAAATGAAAAAGCCCGGCAGCTGTCGCAGAAGCTGTCCCTTCCCGGAACGGGCGGATCGGACGCGCACTGCGCCAAAGAGCTGGGCGGCTGCGTGACGGAGTTTTCCTGCGAGCCGTCGCCTGCCGCGCTGAAAAAAGCCTTGAAAGCCGGAAGCTGCCGCGCCGTCGAGGTCCGCGCCTGCAAATGGGTCTGGAAGGGACTGTCCAAAATCCGCCGCGAGCAAAGCTGCGGCACGGTTCTGTCGCGCTGCAAGGCGCTTTGCTATTTTGCCGCGTGCATCGCGCGCGATGTGTTTCACGTATAAAGGAGAACTGCCATGTCCGCTGTGACGAAAGCCATCGGTCTTGCCAAAAAGCTTAAGCACCGCTATCAGGATGAAATCCGCGCCCGCACGCCGGTATACCTGAGCCCTGTGCGCCGCATCGAGCGCGTCAGTCTGCCGCAGAGAGTCTGCGCGATGACCTTTGACGATGGTCCGTGCCGCCTGCCTGCAAACCCGTCTTCAGACGGAAAGCCTCTGACGCTGTCGCTTCTGGAGTCTCTGGAGGCATTCGGCGCGCACGGCACATTTGATATCGTCGGCGATACCTCGGAAAACTACCCCGACAAGCCCGGAAAAGAGGGCTCTGCGTCCTGGGGCGGCATCCGATACGACCACTACCCCGATATTCATAAGGACGCCGACGGCGGTGCGGTTCACTGCCCGGAGCTTGTCCAGCGCATTCTGGACGGTGGACACGAAATCACCAGCCACACCTACCGCCATGTTCTCTACGGTCCGAAACCGCTGGTCTACGGCGGCAGGCAGCCGTTTGAAAATCTTGCCGAGGTCACGCAGGACCTCCGGCGGCTCGACGAGCTCATGCGCCGCGACTATGGCTATGCGATCAGACTCTCGCGCCCGCCGCACTATGTGGATAGCACCAAAGACGGCTTTACCAGCTACGACGCGCACGCACTGCTCGGCTACCAGTATCTCGCGGCAAGCTTCGACGGCGCAGGATGGCTGCCGCTGGCAAGTTTTGAGGCTGAGGTGGACGCAATGCTAGCCCCCATGGAGCGCGCGCTGACGCAGAACCCGGACTGTCTGTGCGGGCAGATCATCTTCCAGAAGGACGGGTACAATATGGCGCGGCGCTCTCCGGTTGCGCAGGCGCTTCCGAAACAGCTGGCGCTGCTGCAGCAATACGGCTACCGCGTAGTCACTGTCTCGGAGCTGCTGTCTCTTTGCCCGTTTGCAGACCTCTCGCCCGAAAGCCCGGTCTTTGCGCCCGCGAAGGCGCTGCTGGAGGCAGGCTTCTGCATCTGCTACCGCGACAATACCGTCCGCCCGGAGCAAATTCTAACCCGCGGGGAGCTGTGCATGTTTGCCTTCGGCTGGAAGACGGCAGCGCGGCGCATCGAGCTGGTGCAGACAAAAACGCGCGTCTGCCGCGACGTTCCCTGCCGTCATCCCTACGCCGCTGCCATCGAACTGGCGCTCGAGCGCGGATGTATGCAGCAAAGAGACGGGCGCTTTTTCCCGGACGAGCCGGTTTCCCCGGAGGATTTTTCCGGCTTCTGCCGTGCGCTGTTCGGGCAAAGCACGCAGAGTCCCGCCGCTCCCATCACGCATGCGCAGGCAATCGAGCTTCTTGCTGCGTTTGCCGGGCGCGAACCGCTATAAATCGAAACATGCAGGAGGGGGTCCCATGAATCTTGAAACCGCCGTCAAAAATCTGACCGCCCACGGTTTTTCCGTGCGCGTCTTCCGGACCGCGCAGGACGCGGCAAACGCCATCTCGCAGGAGCTTTCCGGCAAAACCGTCGGCTTCGGCGGCAGCGTCACACTCGAGCAGATGCAGCTTTTTGAAACGCTGCAAAAGAACAATACCGTCTACTGGCACTGGAAGCAGACCCCTGCGCAGGCGCTGGAAAATGCCCGCAGCGCGCAGGTCTATCTGACCTCGGCAAACGCCATCTCGGAAACCGGCGAGATTGTCAACATCGACGGCACCGGCAACCGCGTTGCTTCCATGCTCTGCGGGCATGAGGCGCTCTATATCGTCGCAGGCGTCAACAAGCTCGCGCCCGACCTTGCCTCCGCCATGGACCGCGCGAGAAATATCGCCGCGCCCTTAAATGCCCGCCGCCTGCAGCGCAAAACGCCCTGCGCGCTGGCAGAGCCTATGCGCTGTCATGACTGCAGCAGCCCCGAGCGTATCTGCCGCGGCTTTGTGACGCTGGCGCGTCCAATGGGCGGCATCGGACAGACGCACGTCATTTTGGTTGAAGAATCGCTCGGCTACTAACATGCAGAATGTGCGCTTTCGCAATGCGAAAGCGCACATTTTTACTGCGGTATCTGTTTTTCTGCTCCCGTCTTTTTTGCCCGCGATCTTCCCGCGCGGCGGCGACGGCGATGGGGCGGTTTCTCGCTCACACGGCGGTAGCTCTCCGCTGCCTCGCTGTCCGGGCTGTAGACCAGACGATTGGCGCGAAGCGTCCCGTCCGGGTCCTCCGCGAGGCGCACGCGCACGAGAAATTTCCCGTCCTGTTCACACGCCGCCATTGCCATAAAGCGCTTGCCGGGCTGGGGATACCACTTGCCGCAGGTCATTGCCCCGCCGCAGACGGGGCAGACGCTTTCCTCCTGTGCCATTGCCGCAAGCGCCTGGGCTTTATCGGCGTAGCCGTGGCTCACGTGGCGGGCGACACAGCCAGGAAGCTCCGCGCCGTGGAAGCCGTTCTCGTGCTCCTTTGCCGCCTTCTCATAGGCATCGATGCCCTCTGCGAGGCGAAGTCTGCTGCAGATGAGCGCCGTGTGGTAGGCGTCTCCGAGCGCGTCGTGGGCAGGTCTTGTCGGCTCGATGCCCATGATCTGCATCGCCGAACCCAGCGCCTTCTGCGCGCTAGAGCCGTCGGTCTGGGCATTGAAAATCAGCTGCGCGTTATACCATTTATCCACCCACGCCGTATCCATGCCATAGAGCGTGAGGTTTTCCTTCAGAATCACAATGTCGTCGAAGCCCCAGGTCAGAAAGGCGCTGTCTTCGCCGCACCAGTCGTGAAACGCCTGCATTGCCTCGGGAAAAGGCTTTCCCTGCTCCTTGAGAATTGCGTCCTTGATGCCGGTCAGACTTGCGACCTTACGGTTCATTTTTTTATAATATGCCGGGCGGATCAGCGTCTGAAACTCGTCTGCAACCGTCCCCTCGCAGCTCATGCGGACGGCGCCGATCTGGACAATTTCTCCGCGAATCGGGCTGGGCAGGACCTTTTTTGCGCTGTAAGAGCCTGGCCATGGCTGATTCCATTCCAGATCCAAAACGATGTACTGCATACGCTTCTCCTTTGTCTTATGTTCCGGGCGCTCTGCCTGATATCGTATCACAAAACTTATCATATGTAAACAGCTTTCCAAGCGCCCGGCATTTTGTCACCCTTCCGCCCTGCGCCGCATAGCATAAAAGACCGGTGCGCACGCGCGCCGGAAGCTCAGGAAAGGCGGTTATCCCATGCCCTTTTTGTTTCTCAGCCCCTCCACGCAGGAGTTTAACCCCTACATCACCGAGGGCAACGAAGAATACTGGATGAATCTGCTAGCCGACCGGATGGAACCGTATCTGCACGCAAGCGGCGTCAACACCGTCCGAAACGACCCTGCCGCCGGCGCCGCGGGCGCGATTCGCCTGTCGAATCAGGGCGACTACGACTTTCATCTCGCGCTTCACTCCAATGCCTCGCCAGAGGCGCTTGCCGGCCAGCAGCGCGGTGTAGACTTCTACTATTATCCGGCAAGCACCGCGGGGCTTCGCATGGCAAACATCCTTGTTGACAATATCAAGCCCATCTACCCGCTGCCCGAGCGCGTGCAGGCGCGCCCCACCACCGCCATCGGCGAGGTCCGCCGGACGAAAGCGCCGTCCGTGCTGGCAGAGCTCGGCTACCA
>DPCD01000003.1:11611-15368 GCA_003516765.1 Clostridiales bacterium
TACCATGACAACACGGACGACGCAGCTTGGCTGACCGGAAATCTCGACGAAATCGCGCAGGCATTATCCCTCGGCGTGACGGAGTATTTTGGGCTTCCCTTTCTCATTCCGGGGCAGCTTCGGGACGCCGTCGTCCGGACAGACGGAAATTCTCTCAACCTGCGTGCGCTTCCGTCCGCAGAAGGTCCGGTTCTCACGCAGATGCCGAACGGCGCGCCGGTCCGGATTCTGGCGCAGTATGACGCGTGGTATTCGGTCTTTTATGACGGACTCTACGGCTTCGCAGAAAGCCGGTACATTGCGGAATAGTCCGCGTCATTCAGCCCTCTTTTCCGAGCCGCCGCGTCTCAATATCGCCTTCCGCCCAGCCCCGGTCCTTTCCGCAGACCGGGCAGACGCGGAAGGCTTCCTTCGCCAGCAGCACAAATCCGCAGTTGAGGCACCGCCAGACAATCGGACGCTCCTTGCGGTACAGCCGTTCGGTCTGCATCTGGTTATAGCTCTCCAGAAACACATCGCGGTGCATCGCCTCGATGCGCGCAATATTTTCCCAGAGCGCCGCCGCGTCCGCATAGCCTTCCTCGCGCGCCGTTCTCGCAAACGCCGGATAGGCGCGCGCGGCTTCCTCGTTTTCGCCCTTCGCCGCCTCCAGAAGATTTTCCATCGTCACGCCGAGCGTGTAGGGATAGCCCGCGGAAAAATCGATATTTTCGATCGGCTGGCGTCCGTATTTCTGAAGCTTCTCCAGAAACTCCTGCGCGTGCGCCTGTTCGTTTCCGGCTGTCTGCTCAAAAAGCCGCGCCAGATATTCAAAACCCTCTTTTCTCGCCTGCTGGGCATACTGCGTATAGCGCTGGCGCGCCTGGCTCTCACCCGCAAACGAACGCGCGAGATTCTGACAGGTCTGTGTCTGCATAAAATCCATAAGCTTCTCTCCTTCTGCTGTTGTTCATGCAGCTAGGATTTGCAAAGAATCCGCCGCTTATTCTGTCCACGGGCTTGACAGGTTTTGTATAATAAAAGTTAGAGCTGTTTTGCTCTGAATCTACGTGCTTTGAGGTTTTTATGAACAAAAGGATTTTCGCACTGCTGCTTGCGGCAGTTTTGGTGCTTGCGCTCACCGGCTGCGCAAAAAAAGAGCATTCGGAAGGCAATCCGAAAACGGACTTGCTTGCCACCACGCAGCCGGTCTATCAGCTTACCTGCGCGCTCACCGATGGGACAGGTCTTTGCGTGGGGCTTCTCATCTCCGAGTCCGTCTCGTGTCTGCACGACTACACGCTCACGGTTTCCCAAATGGAAATGATTGAGCAGTCGGGTCTCGTGCTGGAAAGTGGTCTGGGGCTGGAGAATTTCATGGAAGATGTGCTGCGCGGAAAAACGCGCATCGACATTTCGCGGAATTTGGATACACTGCCCGGAGAAGACGGCGCAGATCCGCACTGGTGGCTCGACCCCATGCGCTATAAGCAGGCGGCAGAGCTTGCCGCGCAGGAGTTGGGCGCGCAGTATCCGGAGTTTGCCGACCAGATTTCCGAAAACCTCGCCGCGTTCTGCGAAAAGCTTTCAAGCCTGCAGGATTACGGTGAACAGGCGCTTTCCGATCTTTCCTGCCGCCAGCTTGTCACGTTCCACGACGGTTTTTCCTACTTCGCAGACGCCTTCTCTCTGACGATTGCCGCTGCCATGGAGGTCGAGTCCGGCAGCGAGCCGTCGGCAAAGGAGCTGGAGGAAATCATTTCCATCGTCGAAGAAAATCAGATTCCCGCCGTCTTTACCGAAGTCAACGGCGAGACGGGCGCGGCGGAGGTCGTAGCAGGCGAAGCCGGCTGCGCGGTCCGGACGCTCGACATGGCAATCAGCAATCGCGACTATTTTGCAGCCATGCGGCAAAACATCGACATCGTAAAGGAAGCGCTCGGATGATCAACAGACACTCAGGAACCGGCGGCTGCGAAAATGCCTGCTGCCTCAAAATTGAACACCTGTCGGTGAAAATCGGAACCGACGTGATTCTCGACGATATCAACCTGCATATGCACTGCGGGCAGATTGTCGCGCTGATCGGTCCGAACGGCGCGGGAAAATCGACGCTCATCCGCTCCATTCTCGGGCAGCGGACGTATGAAGGCAAAATCACCTTCCATTCCGCCGACGGCAAGCAGACAAAGCTTCGCATCGGCTACGTGCCGCAGAGCCCCGCCTTTGACCCGGCGGACCCCATCTCGGTGCTCGATCTGTTCACCTGCTGCATCAGCCGCCGCCCCGCCTTTCTGCGCGCGGGAAAGGCGCTGCGCGAGCAGGTGCAGACGTGCTTGGCGCGCGTGCATGGAGAGAGCCTGGTGGACAAGCGTGTCGGCACGCTCTCCGGCGGCGAACTGCAGCGCGTGCTGCTTGCTCTGGCATTGGAGCCGATGCCCAACATGCTCATCCTCGACGAACCGCTTTCGGGCGTGGATGTCGAGGGCATGGAGCTTCTGATGGACATGCTCGATGAAATCCGCAAAACCTACGATCTTTCCATTCTCATGACGACCCACGATTTTTCGATGCTCGGGCGCTACGCCGACCGGGTCGTTCTGCTGCGCGAGAAAATTCTCTGCAAGGGAACGCCGCTGGAGGTCCTGAACTCGGACGAATTCGCGCAGGCATTCCATCTGGGAGGTGCGAAATGAGCATCTGGTACGCGCTGTGCGACGCGACGCACCTGGAATTTCTCCGCATGACGTTTATGAAGAACGCGCTGCTGGCAGTTTTCATCCTGGCGCCGCTGTTCGGTCTGCTTTCCACCATGATCGTCACCGGGCGCATGAGCTTTTTCTCCGATGCACTCGGTCACTCGGGCTTCACCGGCATCGCCATCGGCGTGCTGTGCGGCTCGCTGCAGCCGACCATCTGGGCGGTGGCGCTGGCGGCGGCGTTCGCGCTGTTATTCTCGTTTGTGCGCAGCCGCTCGCGGCAATCGGCGGATACGATCATCGGCGTCTTTTCCTCCACGGCGGTCGCGCTCGGCATTTTCATCGCGACGCTCGGCGGAAACAGCTTCACAAAATTCAATCGCTACCTGATCGGAGATATCCTCTCGGTCACACCGGGGGAAATCGGTAGGCTTGCCCTTGTGCTGCTGGGCGTGCTGCTTTTGTGGGTTTTTGCGGCAAACCGGCTGTTTCTGACGGCGGTGCATCCGCAGCTTGCCTCCTCGCGCGGCATTCCGACGGAGAAAACGCAGACGCTCTTCACGGTCTGCATTGCCGTCGTCGTCACGCTCGCCATGAGCTGGGTGGGCTTGATGGTCATCAATTCCCTTCTCGTCCTGCCCGCCGCGTCGTCCCGGAACCTCGCGCGGAATCTGCGCGAGTATCATCTGTTCTCCGTTCTCGGCGCGCTCGCATGCTCCGTGCTCGGGCTTATTACGGCGTATTACCTCGGCTGCTCCGCCGGCGCGACGATTGCGCTGTATCTGGCGCTCTATTTCACCGTCACCTTCTTCTTCCGCGGCAGACGGCAATAAAAAACGCCCCCGGAAGCTATTTTGCTTTCCGGGGGCATATAAAACCTCGTAGAGTTTCGCCCGCAGGGCGAAATAAAATGAAAATCCATTTTATCCGGCGGCTCCGCCGACCGGAAAAATACTGACCGCCTCGCAAGTGTGGAATTTTTGTCCCTATGGGACAAAAATTATGCATGCCGTCGAGGCGTAATTTTTTCTGAAAGAAAGGTTTTCCTTTCTTTCAGAATCATAACCACCGGCCGTGCC
>DPCD01000165.1 GCA_003516765.1 Clostridiales bacterium
TCCAGATCGACCTCGCGGAAAATGACCGAATGGTTCGCCTTGCCGAAGATGTGGCAGCCGTCTGCAACGAGGCAGTCGGAAGCCTGTCCATGCTCGCCGAAGAGCGTCGGCACCGAGTCGCGGACCTTCGTGTAGATCGGAAGGCTCGTTTGGAACAGGCTGTGACGCACCTCCTGATCAAGAAGGCTCAGATTATTCGTATAATACTGCTGCAAGCTCTCGTTGAACAACGCGATATTCTGGAACGAATAGACGTTCACCGAGAGCTTTCCTTCGTTATACTGCGGCAGCACGAAGTCCCGCTCAAAATAGCATTTGCCGTGCGGCACCAGCTCGTGGATGATATTCAGAAGCTTCTTTCGCTCAATGACAAACATGCTCATGCCTGCCAGATAATCTGCCGGCGCGCAGTAGTCGACCGCCAGATCAACGACCTTTCCTTCCTCGTCGACCTTTACCGCCAGCGTCTGCGTGTGCTTGCCGTCTGCCTTTCCCGCCTTTGCCACAACCGTCAGATCACAGCCGGAGGCGACGTGCGCGTCGACGACCTTGGAAAAATCAATCGCGCACAGCACCGTCGTGTCGGACAAAATGACATACTCCGTGTCGCTGCGCTCAAGAACCGGCAGCGCCGTCTGCAGCGCCTCGAGCTTTCCGCGGTACGCGCCCGTGTGACCCGTCGCATACGGCGGCAGGAAGCGCACATTCTCGCCCAGATGCAGGTCCCAGTCCTCGCAGTTTGCAAGATGATCCATCAGAGACTGATAGTTGTATTTCGTGATAATACCGATGTTGCGGATCCCGGAATTGCTCATGTTCGAAAGCACAAAGTCAATCTGCCGGTAGCGTCCGCCGAACGGAATCGAGCCGGAGGTCCGCTCCCAGGTGAGGTCTCCCATCTTGCTGTCGTAGATATTCGAGAAAATAATACCCATTGCTTCCATGTTCGCATCCTCCTTCCGTCAGATGATGGCGCCGGGTTCGATGACCGCGCCCTCGGTAATTACCTTTTCCTTGCCGATGACGCTGATGCGCCGCTCGCCGTTTTCCACATCGCCGCCGATTTTTGCACCTGCGCGGATCACACAGCCCTCGGCAATGATCGCATTGCGGATCGAAACGCCGTTTTCAATCACCACGTCCGGCATAATCACGCTGTCGACAACCTCCGCGCCCTTCCCGACTGTACAGCCGGTGGAAATGACCGAGTGGTCGATCATGCCGTAAATTTCGCAGCCGTCGGCGACAAAGCTCTCGTGCAGCTCTGCGGATTTTGCGATGTAGCTTGCCGGCTTCGTCGTGTTTCTGGCGTAGATCTTGTGCCCCTCGGGTCCGTAGATGTCGAACGCCGGATGCTTGCCCAGCAGGTCCATGTTCGCTTCCCAGAGGCTCGAAATCGTACCGACGTCCTTCCAGTAGCCGTCAAACTGATAGGCAAAGAGCCGATGCCCGGAATTGAGAAGCGCCGGAATGATGTTCTTGCCGAAGTCGTTCTCGCTCGTGGGGTCCGCCTCGTCGGCTTCCAGGAACTCTTTGAGCACGCTCCACTTGAAGATGTAAATGCCCATCGACGCATTGGTCGACTTCGGCGCCTTCGGCTTCTCCTCAAACTCATAGATCGAGCCGTCTTCGCGCGTGTTCATAATGCCGAAGCGGGACGCCTCCTTGAGCGGCACATCGCGCACCGCGATCGTGCAGTCCGACTCCATGCTCTCATGGAACCGGAGCATCGCCGCATAGTCCATCTTGTAGATATGGTCGCCCGAGAGAATCAGCACATTGTCCGGGTTATAGCGCTGGATAAAGCCGATGTTCTGGTAGATGGCGTTCGCCGTGCCCTTGTACCACTCGGAGTTTTTGCTCTTGGCATAGGGCGGCAGCACCTGCACGCCGCCGTGCGAGGAGTTCAGTCCCCACGGCTGACCGTTTCCGATATATTCGTTCAGCTCCAGCGGCTGATACTGCGTCAGAATGCCGACGGTGTCAATCTTGGAGTTGACGCAGTTCGACAGCGGGAAATCGATAATGCGGTATTTGCCGCCAAAGGGGACCGCGGGCTTTGCCGTGTTCTCCGTCAGAACCATCAGGCGGCTTCCCTGACCGCCCGCCAGCAGCATGGCGACACAACGCTTCTTCTGAAATTGCATAAGCTTGTTCCTCCTCTTCTTTTCGAATCACGGTTGGGGTTTGGCACGCTGGTATCGGTAGAAGCAGACGCTCATCGGCGGCACGCGGAACAGTCCGCTCTGTGCCTGTCCGTGCGAAGGCTTCTTTTCTGTGCGGACGGTTTCGGGCGCAAACCCGTAGCCGCCAAATGCTTCGTCGTCGGTGTTCAGAACCGGTATATACCAGCCCTGCTTCGGAAGACCCAGCCGGTAATTTTCCCGCAGCACCGGACAGAAGTTGCACACAACAACCAGCTCTCTTCCCTTGCGGTCCTTGCGCCGGAAGGCAATGACCGAGCGGTCGCGGTCGTCCGGCTCGATCCATTCATAGCCGTCCCAGCCGGTGTCGACCTCCCACAGCTCGCGGTTTTCCAGATAGAAGCGGTTGAGCGTCTTCACGAACTGCTGCATTTTCCGATGCTTTTCATAGTCCAGCAGCAGCCAGTCCAGCCCCTGCTTGAAATTCCACTCGATGAACTGCGCGAACTCGCTGCCCATAAAATTGAGCTTCTTTCCCGGATGCGCCATCTGATAGGCATAGAGTACACGAAGATTGTTGAATTTGTCGTCGTAATTGCCGGGCATTTTCCCGATCAGCGAACATTTTCCGTGGACCACCTCGTCGTGGCTCAGTGGCAGGATAAAGTTCTCAGAAAATGCGTAGGTCATGGAGAACGTCAGCGCATTGTGATCGCCCTTGCGGTACAGGGGGTCCAGAGACATATACTGCAGCATATCGTTCATCCAGCCCATGTTCCACTTGAACAGGAAGCCGAGCCCGCCGTCATAGTCCGGCTTTGTAATGAGCGGGAACGCCGTCGACTCCTCGGCAATCATCATGACCGCCGGTTCCGTCTGGAACGCCGCGGCGTTGAGCTGCCGCAGAAAGTCGATTGCCTCCAGGTTCTCCCGCCCGCCGAAGCGGTTCGGCTTGTAGTTCGGGCGGTTATAGTCCAGATACAGCATCGACGCCACCGCGTCGACCCGGATGCCGTCGGCGTGGAACTGCGAGATCCAGTAGCAGGCGTTGGAGATCAGGAACGACCGGACCTCGGGCTTGCCGTAGTCATAGATGCGCGTCGTCCAGTCCGGGTGCTCGTTCATCGTGGGGTCCGACAGCTCGTAACAGCACGTGCCATCGAACTCATAAAGCCCGTTGGCATCCTTCGGAAAATGCGCCGGCACCCAGTCGAGAATCACGCCGATGCCTGCCTTATGCGCCTCATCGATGAAATACTTGAGGTCCTCCGGCGCGCCGTAGCGATGTGTGGGCGCATAATAGCAGGTGATCTGATAGCCCCACGATGGGTCATACGGATACTCCATCACCGGCATCAGCTCAATATGCGTATAGCCCATGTCTTTGACATAGGGAACCAGCTGCTGCGCCAGCTCGCGGAAGGAAAGAACGCTTCCGTCCTCGTGCCGCTTCCAGGACCCCGCGTGTACCTCGTAAATGTTGACCGGGCGATTCAGAATCTTTTCTTTTCTGCGCCGCGCCCGGTAAAGCCCGTCGTGCCATACAAACCCGCCTTCGGCTTCAATGATGCTTGCCGTATCGGGAAGTACGCCGCAGCGGTTTCCGTAGGGGTCCGTCTTATAGACCGTTCTGCCATCTTTTGTTTTGATGCAGAGCTTATAGCGCTGACCGGGCTGAGCGAACCTCGAAAACGCCTCCCACACGCCGCAACCCACGGGCTGCATTGGAAGGTCTTCCTCGTTCCAGAAGTTGAAATCGCCCGTCACGCGCACAGACTGCGCCTGCGGCGCCCAGGTCCGGAACACGAATCCGTCAACACCGTCCCGATTCTGCGCGTGACAGCCGAGAAACCGGTAGGCGTCTAAAACGCCGGTGGTATGAAATTGCTCCAAAAACGCCTTGAACTGCTCCATAGACTGACCTCTTTCTGTATCGCTGGTACCTGCCGCCTGCGCGGATTTTTCGAAAGAACGCAAACAGCCAACCCCCGTTTTGCGGGAATCGGCTGCATCAAAAACACGCAAAAGGACCTGCCTGCGCCAGACCGTAAAATGCCCGGGCGCAGACTGCGGGTGCGTCCTGTGATGCTCCGCTATTCCATCCCGGAAGCTCGAACCGCTGCATCCGCCGTCCTCCCTTTGCTGCTGTTGTTTGTTGGTAAGATTTTACCACAGTTCCGCCCGCTTCGCAAGCAGAAAAACCATCCAAAGCTTTGTCGTTATTGCCAGTTGACGCACCCGTTTTTGCTGAGAAAGCCGAGAAAAACCGGCGGCAAGTTGTGCCGCCGGTTGAATGTTTAGATTGGATTTTAGCCCAGCTCGGAGAAATACTTGATGGTACGGACCATCTGGCTGGTGTAGGAGTTCTCGTTGTCGTACC
>DPCD01000204.1 GCA_003516765.1 Clostridiales bacterium
GACTCTTCCCGAAACAGAGGGACAGCAGTCCCTCTGGCACCCTGGGGCTGCCCGGTACAGAGATTTTCCCAGTCGGGCGTGGTTACGTACTTTTGAGCGCTCAATCGTCGGGGGTACGACAGATTTGCTAGACCCGACGCGGCGCAAAGCAAATTTCCTCTGGAAATTTCTTTGCGCGGGCGGTGCATTCCCGACTGCGATGGGGACCCCATCCCCACCGCAGTCCCCCCGCAAGGATTTTTGCAGAGCAAAAATGCCTTGCGGCGGCGAAGGACTGTAGGTTTGCTGCTCGGCAGTCTGGTCGTTGAATATCCTGCAAACTGGAATGCAATTGCAGACCAGAAAGAGAGTGCTGACAAAAACCGTAGAAGACGCTCGACCTGCGAGGCAGTATAAAACTAGACCCCCTGGGATCGCACAAGGGTCCGCGGACCCTTGTGTATTTACGCGCCAGCGTAAAATAGCAATTTCTTCGCGGCGGCTCGACACCGCGCTTCTTTGCGCAGCTAAGAAGCGTGGGGTCGAAAAGAACCAGCTGGAAGGTTTCTGCCAGTTTGACCCTGTCGCCACGGCAAAACCCTGCCACTGGCAAGTGGCTCATTTGGAAAGCTTCCACTCCAGATACTCATCATACGTCCCGAGCCGGTCAATGATCTTGCCGTCCGGCTGGAACTCGATAATCCGGTTGCACGTCGTCTGCAGCAGCTCATGGTCATGAGACGCCAGCAGGATATTTCCCGGGAAAGCGTCGAGCCCTTTGTTGACTGCCTGGATGGCTTCCATATCCAGATGGTTGGTCGGCTGATCCAGAAGAATCACGTTCGCGCCCGAGAGCATCATGCGCGAGAGCATGCACCGGACCTTCTCGCCGCCAGACAGGACATTCACGGGCTTGAAGACCTCTTCTCCGGAAAAGAGCATTCTGCCGAGGAAGCCGCGCAGATACACATCGTCCTTTTTGGCGGAGAACTGGCGAATCCAGTCGACGAGGCTCTCGCTCTGCCCGTCAAAATAGGCCGAATTATCCTTCGGCAGGTAGCTCGTCGTGACGGTCTGCCCCCATTTAACGCTGCCCTCGTCCGGTTCTAACTCGCCCATGAGAATCTTGAACATGGTCGTCTGCGCCAGCTCGTTTTCGCCGACGAAGGCAATCTTGTCGTTCTTGCCGACGATGAAGGAAACCTTGTCGAGAAGCTTCACGCCGTCGATGGTTTTGGAGACGTCGGTGACAAAGAGAATGTCTTTGCCGACCTCGCGCTCGCGCTCAAAGCCGACAAACGGATACCGGCGGGAGGAGGCGGGCATTTCCTCGACGGAGAGCTTATCGAGAAGCCGACGGCGGGAGGTTGCCTGCTTGCTCTTTGCCTTGTTGGCGGCGAAGCGGGCAATGAAGGTCTGAAGCTCTGCGATCTTTTCTTCGTTGCGCTTATTCTTGTTGCGGATCAGCTGCTGGATGAGCTGCGAGGATTCGTACCAGAAGTCGTAGTTGCCGACGTACATCTTGATCTTGCCGTAGTCAATATCGACGATATGCGTGCAGACGGTGTTGAGGAAGTGGCGGTCGTGGCTGACGACGATGACAAGACCGTTGTCCTCATAATCCAGGATGAAGTTTTCCAGCCAGTTGATCGCTTCAATATCCAGGTTGTTGGTCGGCTCGTCGAGCATAATAATGTCGGGCTTTCCGAACAGCGCCTGGGCAAGCAGCACCTTGACCTTGAGCCGGGGGTCGGTATTTCCCATCAGGTCGTAGTGCAACTCCACGGGGATGCCAAGACCCTGCAGAAGGCGAGAGGCATCGGACTCTGCCTCCCAGCCATCGAGCTCTGCAAACTCGGTTTCCAGCTCGCTGGCGCGCATGCCGTCGTCCTCGGTGAAGTCGTCCTTTTCATAAAGGGCGTCTTTTTCCTTCATAATATCGTACAGGTGCTGGTTGCCCATGATGACAGTATCGAGAATCGGATAGGCGTCGTACTGGTTCTGGTCCTGCTTCAGAACAGAAAGGCGCGCGCCGGGCTTGAAAAACACCTCGCCGGAGGTCGGCTCCAGCTCGCCGGAGAGAATTTTCAGAAACGTCGACTTGCCCGCGCCGTTCGCGCCGATGACGCCGTAGCAGTTGCCGGGGGTAAACTGCAGGTCGACCTGCTTAAAAAGAACGCTGCCGCCAAACTGCATGGCAAGATTGGAAATGGTAATCATGCGGTTTCTCCTTCGAACAATTCTTATTTCCGATAGTTTACCACAAAACGGCGCGGAAAGGAAGAGGATGCGGAAAAGCTCTTGAAGGGCAGGGGAAAATCTGCTATGATGGCGCTGAAAAAGCCGCGCTTCCGGCGGCAGGAAAGGAACAAAGCTATGAAGATCACATTCCTCGGTACGGGAAACGCGCAGGCAACCGCCTGCTACAACACCTGCTTTGTCATGGAGGAGGCGGGGCGCTGCCTTCTGGTCGACGGCGGCGGCGGCAATCTGCTGCTGCGCAGGCTGCAGGACGCAGGCTACAAGTGGCAGGATATGCGCGATATCATCGTCACACACAAGCACATCGATCATCTGCTCGGCATCGTCTGGATGCAGCGCATGATCTGCCAGAACATGGCGCGCGGCAAATATGACGGAGAAGCGCGGCTCTATGCCCACGAGGAGGTCATCCGGATTCTGCATCAGCTTGCCGAGATGCTTCTGACGCCGAAGGAACTGAAATTTGTCGACGAGCGCTTCTTCTTCCTCGAGGTCAAAGATGGCGAAAAGCGCGAGATTATCGGCAGACCCGTGCAGTTTTTCGATATTCATTCGACGAAAGCAAAGCAGTTCGGCTTTACCATGACGCTCGCGGACGGGCGGAAGATCGCCTGCTGCGGCGACGAGCCGTACTGCGAGCAGGAATACGAGTACGTCAAGGGAAGCACGTTGATGCTGCATGAGGCGTTCTGCCTGTATTCCCAGCGCGATATTTTTGAGCCGTACAAGAAAAACCATTCCACGGTCAAGGATGCCTGCGAGCTTGCAGAGAAACTGGGCGTTCCAAACCTCGTGCTCTATCACACAGAGGACAAGAATATCGAAAATCGGAAGGCGCTTTATACCGAAGAGGGGAAAGCGTATTACCACGGCAATCTCGTTGTGCCGGATGATCTGGAGACATTGGAGCTGTAACGGAGAAAAGAGGCGGCAGAGGGCAGGGACCTTCTGCCGCTTTTTGCCGCGTATGGGCGGGAAATTGTGCAAAGCCGCTTTGCACCGGACAGCGGTTTTTTAACGACACTTTTATGCTTTAAATCACCTGAAAAATTTTTAGGGTACAATTTTTTGGTCACTTGTCCGGCAAAACCGTCCGGATAGGGCAAACATGGATGAACAATCAGAAAAAAAGTACAGATTTGTAGAAACTATACAAGATGCGTTTCCAAAAATTGCTCTGTTTGTAAAAAATGAGGACAGCCTACGGAAAAATATTGATTTTCAGACACAAAGTCGCTAGAATAAAAATGTGGTTCAGATGGAAAGCCGGCTCCGTCAGAACGACGCATTCCCCAGCAAAAGTTTTTTAGAAACAATTGAATGGGAAAAGGAATCGGAGGAAAACTTTATGACATTATTTGAAAAGCTTCTGGGCCATACCCTGATTACAGCAGACAACATCTGGGGTCTGATGGGTGTCATGTGTATCGGCGTCGCGCTGTCCATCTTCCTCGAGCAGAAATATCAGTGGGCATCCAAGGTCTCCGGCGCTATCATCGCGCTGATCATGGCTATGGTGCTCGCGAACCTCGGCGTTATCCCCACCAACTCTGCGCTTTATGACGATATCGTCTGGGGCGTCATCGTTCCGATGGCAATTCCGCTGCTGCTTCTGCAGTGCAACCTCAGCCGCGTCTGGAAAGACACGGGTCGTATGCTGGTCGTCTTCCTGATCGGCGCAGTCGGCACGATTGTCGGCGCTTTTATCGCATATTATGTCCTGCGCGGTCCGTTCGGCGACGCACAGGGTCTTGCAAAGGTCGCTTC
>DPCD01000174.1 GCA_003516765.1 Clostridiales bacterium
CGAAAGACTGTCAGGTTTGCTGCCCGGCAGTCTGATCGTTGAATATCCTGCAAACTGGAATGCAATTGCAGACCAGAAAGAGGGTGCTGGCAAAAAACGTAGAAGCGCTCGACAGGGAAGGCATTGCTTGACTAGAACCACTGGGATCGCACAAGGGTCCGCGGACCCTTGTGAATTTACGCGCCAGCGTAAAATAGCAATTTCTTCGCGGCGGCTCGACACCGCGCTTCTTTGCGCAGCTAAGAAGCGTGGGGTCGAATTACCCGGCTGGCAGGTCTCTGCCAGAACCTCCCCCTGGTCCCTGGACCACGGGTCCAGTTCCCAAAAGAACCCTCTGGAAGTCCTTTGCCAGAACCAAAAAATTTGACTTTTCCCCAACCGGGAGTTAGAATAAAACAAAAAAGGAGATTTTTCTTATGAGTGCATCGTGCAGCGGCAACTGCGACAGCTGCGGCGAAAGCTGCTCCAGCCGCAGCCCGGAGAGCCTTCTGGCTCCTGCCAACAAGCTTTCCAACGTTAAGCATGTCATTGCCGTCGTCTCGGGTAAGGGCGGCGTCGGCAAGTCGACCGTGACATCCATGATGGCGGTCGCTATGAACAAGCTCGGCTATAAGACGGCAATTCTCGACGCCGACATCACAGGACCGTCTATTCCGCAGGCGTTCGGTCTGCATCAGCCAGCAAGCGGAAGTGACGACGGCATTATCCCCGCCGTGACGAAAGACGGCATCAAGATCATGTCCATCAACCTCCTGCTTCCGAAAGAGACGGACCCCGTCGTCTGGCGGGGACCCGTGGTTGCGGGCGCGGTCAAGCAGTTCTGGACGGATGTTTGCTGGGGAGACGTGGACTATATGTTCGTCGATCTGCCTCCCGGAACGGGCGACGTGCCGCTGACGGTCTTCCAGTCGCTGCCGATTGACGGCGTCATTCTCGTCACAAGCCCGCAGAGTCTGGTGTCCATGATCGTTTCCAAGGCGGTTAACATGGCAAAGATGATGGATGTGCCGGTCTACGGCTTCGTGGAAAACTACAGCTACTTCAAATGTCCCGACTGCGGCAGGACGGTTGAGATTTTCGGCAAGAGCAAGCTCTCGGAGATTGCGCTGGAGTACAGCCTGCCGGTGCTGGCGCGGCTTCCCATCGACCCCGACACCGCGCGTCTGTGCGACGAAGGAAAGATGGAGCAGGTGAATCTCGACGGCGTCATGCCCGCGGCAGAGCTGATTGCAAAGGTCAAATAAGACGCAAAACGCCCGGCAAAGCAGCGCTTTGCCGGGCGTTGTTCGGTTTTATTCTTCATGGGAGGACTCGTACAGCGCGAGCGTCCGGCGGCACAAATCTGCAAAATCTTCGCGTACCGACGCGGGGAACACAATCTCCGCCTGTTCGCCAAAGCCTGCCAGCCAGCCGTCGAAAACGGGAGACAGGACGATTTCGGTGGTAAATGTGAAGTGGCTCTCGCCGTCCGGCACGAGCATGGCGCTTTTTCCGAAGCGATCGATGACGACACCGGCGAGGGAATTGCGGAAGCGAAGCTTCACCTGCTGCGGCGTGCCGGAGAACATGCCGAAGACGGTTTTGCCGTAGCGGGTCAGATCGAGCTGCCTTGCCTGCTCGGTGATGACGCGGGGCTTATCGGAAATGGAAAGCTTTGCCATCTTGTCGACACGGTAGTGCGTCAGCCCGTGGCGCTCGGAGTGGGCAATCAGGTAATAGTTTTCGTTGTCCCAGACCAGCGCGTAGGGACTGGCGAAATACTCGCCCGGGCGCTCGTGTTTGCGCCGGTCCACGCCCCAGTCAAAATAGCGGAAGCGAATCTGTTTGTTTTCCGCGATTGCTTCATGTATCCGGTCGACGGTATAGTAGATGCTTTCGTTCATCGACTTGACGCGGTCGCGGACCGTGATCTGCCGTTCGAGCTGCGCCGCCTGATAGCTGCTGCAAAGCGTCGAGAGCTTTTCAATCAGCGCGACGGATTTGCGCTCGGATAAGAATTTACTCGCCTGCACGGCGCCTGCCAGCAGCTTCAGCTCCGCCAGCTCAAACGGGCGCGAGGCAAGGAAGTACCCGCCGCCGGGACCCTTCTGCAGCACGATGTCCATGCCAAATTCCTGCAGGCAGGAAATATCGCCATAGACGCTCTTGCGCTCGGCGCGGATGCCGCGCGCGGCAAGGTAGGATACAATATCCTGCATGGAAAGAATGTGCTGCTCGTCCGACTGCGCTTCAAAGAGCTCTTTGAGATACAAAAGTTTCAGCTTCTGATTTTCAGACCGCGGCATCTGCATCGACCTCCCCTATATCTGGATTTTACCTGATAAAAGGAAAATTGACAAGGCGTTTTGCAAACGCTGTGGCAGGATTTAAGAAAATTTTACAAATTAGGAGAAAAATATGCAATATATCGGCTGCCACCTGTCCTCGTCGAAGGGCTTTGCTGCCATGGGCAAGACTGCATTGTCCATCGGCGCGAACACGTTTCAGTTTTTTACCCGCAACCCCAGAGGCGGCGCGGCGAAGGACATTGACCCGCAGGATGCGCAGGCGCTGGTTCTGATGCAAGGAAGCGGGGAAATCGGGAAAATCGTTGCCCACGCGCCGTATACGCTCAATCCCTGCGCAAAGGAGGAAAAAACGCTCGAGTTTGCCAGAAACACCATGCAGGACGATCTGCGCCGGATGGAATTTGTGCCGGGAAATTTCTATAACTTTCACCCCGGAAGCCACGTCGGGCAGGGAACGGAAGAAGGCATCCGGAAAATTGCCGAAACGCTCGATTTGGCGATGTTCGAAGGGCAGACGACCATAGTGCTGCTGGAGACGATGGCAGGCAAGGGCACAGAGGTCGGCGGGCGGTTTGAGGAGCTTCGGGCAATCATTGACCGCACGGCGATGCAGGAAAAGCTCGGCGTGTGCCTCGATACGTGCCATGTCAGCGATGCCGGTTATGACATCGCGGGGCACTTAGATGCGGTATTGGAGGAATTTGACCGGGTGATCGGATTGCCCAGACTTCGCGCGCTGCATCTCAACGACAGCAAAAACCCGCTCGCTTCGCACAAGGACCGGCACGAACGGCTCGGAGAAGGCTATCTCGGCATCGAAACATTCTATCGCATTATCGAGCATCCGGCGCTGCGGGGACTTCCGATGATTCTGGAGACGCCCAACGAGCTTCCCGGCTATGCGGCGGAAATTGCGCGGCTTCGCGCGTATGACGCGGCAAACGCAAACAAATTGTGAAGATATTCTTAAGCTTCTTGACGGATTTTTTCTGATATGGTACTTTAAGTTGTAACCGAAACCGGACGAGAATGGGGGAGACGCGCATGCACGAGCAGCACGACCGGCGATATTTCAAATGGGGGCTTACCGCTCTGACGGTCATTTTCATCAGCATTCTGCTGGTGGTCATCTTTACGAATCTTCCGGGCTTTTTTTCGCTGCTCGGTGCGGTCGGAAAGATTCTCTCGCCGCTGGTGTCGGGCATTGTGATCGCGTTTCTGCTGAACCCGATTGTCAATTTTGTCGACCTGCGGCTGCGTCCGCTGCTGGAAAAGCGGGGCTTGAAAGCCTCGAAGGCGTATAAAATCAGCCGCGGCATTTCGCTCGTTTTCGCGTTCATCTTTGCTGCGTTCATCGTCTATGCGTTTTTCTCGATGCTGGTGCCGCAGCTCTATGAGAGCGTGATGAGCATCATCGACAGCGCGCCGGAATACTATCAGAGTCTGGAAAAATGGGCGGTCAATGTGCTCGAAGACAATCCGGAAATCCGGATGTATGTTGAGCGGGCGCTTGACACGGTGCAGAGCTATGTCGAAAACTGGGTCAAGACAAGTTTCCTGAGCGATGTGCAGAAGATTCTTGCCACGCTCACGACGTCTGTAATGGCGGTCGTCAAGTCGATTACGAACTTCATCATCGGTCTGGTCGCGTCGATCTATATTCTCTGGTCGAAGGATACCTTTCAGGCGCAGGCGAAGAAGATGGTCGTTGCTGCCTGCAAACCGGAGGCGGCAAATCATCTGCTGGATCTGGGCAGCAGCATCAACCGGATTTTCTCGGGCTTTATCATCGGCAAGATCATAGACTCTGCGATCATCGGTGTTCTGTGCTACATTTGCATGGCGCTCATGAAGATGCCGTATACGGCGCTGATTGCGACGATTGTCGGCGTGACGAACGTGATTCCGGTGTTCGGTCCGTTCATCGGCGCGGTGCCGAGCGCACTGATCATTCTGCTGGTAGATCCGCTGCAGGCGTTCTATTTCATCATCTTCATCATTGTTCTGCAGCAGGTGGACGGCAATGTCATCGGTCCCAAGATCCTCGGTAACACCGTCGGCATCTCTGGCTTCTGGGTGCTCATTTCGATCACGATTGCGGCAGGCATCTTCGGCTTTGCAGGGATGCTGCTGGGTGTGCCGGTGTTTGCGGTGATCTATCTCATCATCAGCGATATTGTGAACTCCGCGCTGCGCAAGAAGCAGAAGACAACCGTTACCGACGAGTATTATGATATTCGAGAGGTCGCCGACCTCGACCGTAAGGCGGAAGCTGCGCGGCAGGCTGCGGCGGAGGCAGCAGACACACCGACGGAAGAGCCGAAATCCGTATAGCAACAAAAAAAGAAGAAGCTGCTGCGCGTGCAGCGGCTTCAGCGTGAAAAAACCTCGTAGAGTTTCGCCCCGCAGGGCGAAATAAAATAAAAATTCATGTTATCCGGCAGCTTTGCCGACCGGAAACATACCGATCGCCTCGCAAGTGTGGAATTTGTGCGCCTCTGGAGCACAAATTATGCGCGTAGTCGAGGTGCATTCCCTTTTGTCAAAAAAGCGTTAGCTTTTTTGACAGTCTCAAGCTGCTGAGCTTGCAGCGGCTTCTTTTGAATCCGAACAGGAGGGCATCATGCAGCAGGCGCTGGAAACCTTTTTGAATACCATCGAATCGACGCCTTCGCTTCTGGCGCTGGACGGCGCGCTGCGCTATGTCTTTCCGCTGCTGGCGCTCGTGATTCTGCTGCGGTGCGGAAAGTCGCTGCTGCTGTTCCGGCGCGAGCCGGAGGTCTGGGCGTGGCTCGCAGGACCCACCGGCGACCGCATTCCCGTCATGCACTGGGAGAGTCTGATCGGGCGGGGAAAGGGCTGTGATGTGACGCTGGAATACCCGACGATTTCGCGCACGCACGCGGTGCTGACGCGCTATGACGACGGCAGCTGGACGATCATGGACGCAGGCTCCACCGGGGGCGTGCTGGTCAACGGAAAGCCTGCGCAGCTGGCGGTCGTGCAGTTCGGGGACGTGTTGTCCTTCGGCGGCGTTGATTTTACGCTCGTTCCCATCACGCAGGAGCAGGAACGCATTCAGGCGGAGGCGAGAACCCGCCGGGCAGTGGTGCGCCCGTGGCTGACGCTTCTGGTGCTGACGCTGTTCCAGCTGCTCGCCTGTATGCAGCTGTGCGTGCATCTGCCGGAAAACGGCGGGCAGATTCTGCCGGGCTTTCTGGCGCTGATTGCGATGCAGTGGGGGCTTTTTGCGCTGCTGCGGCTGGCAAGAAGACGGAGCTTCGATGTGGAAACCGTCGCGTTTTTCCTGACGACGATGGGCTTGTGCGTCGTCTCAACCTCCGCGCCGGAGGCAATCCGGAAGGAACTGATTGCCGTCGCGTGCGGCATTTTTGCGTATCTGGCAGTCAGCTGGAGCCTGCGCGATCTGGAGCGGGCAAAGAAAATCCGCTATCTGGCGGCGGCAGGCGGCATCTTGCTGCTGGCGGCAAATCTGGTGCTGGGCGTGGAAAAATTCGGCGCGAAAAACTGGATGCAGCTTGGCGGCATTTCGTTCCAGCCGTCGGAGCTGGTCAAAATCTGCTTTGTGTTCGCGGGCGCGTCCACCCTGCAGCGTCTGATGGCAAAGCGGAACCTGATTCTGTTCATCGGCTACTCGGCGGCAATCTGCGGCTGTCTGGCGCTGATGAACGACTTCGGCACGGCAATTATCTTCTTTGTAACGTTTTTGATCATCGCGTTTCTGCGCTCGGGCAATTTCGCAACCATCGCGCTTGCCTGCGCGGGAACAGGCTTTGCGGGCGTGCTGGCGCTGCAATTTAAGCCCTATGCGATGAAGCGCTTTTCCGCATGGGGGCATGTCTGGGAAAACGCCAGCTCGACCGGCTACTCGCAGACGCGCGCTTTGATGTGTATT
>DPCD01000193.1:0-4899 GCA_003516765.1 Clostridiales bacterium
TTATTTTGTTGCGTTCATTCAGTATAACCGTTTGGATGTAAAAAGTCAAGACCGTCCGCAGCCAGACCTCTCTTCCGCGGCGGTCTTCCTGCAAAAAAACGAATCGTGCAGCACAACATTTTTACAGCGTTCCAATGAAGGCAAGCACGCACTCGCGCAGATGCAGGATGCCGTCCGGCACGGACTCTTTCATGTGCATGCCCATGCCGAGCTCACGCCCGGTTGCCGGGCTGATGGGCAGAATCCGGACGCCTGTGGTTCTGCCGCGCAGCATCATCTCTGCCATCATGGAAAGCCCCAGCCCCTTGCCGACCATGCGGATGACCGTCTCGTCGTCGACGTGGCACGGGCGGATTCTGGGCTTCAGGCCGTTTTTGTCGAGCGCAGCCTTTACATCCAGATCGAACCTTCCGTATGGCATCAGGAACTCCTTGCCTTCGAACAGCTCGATTGGAAACGTTTCCATCTCTCCCAGCGGATACTCCGGCGGCAAAATGGCGTACATCGCATCCTGACACAGCGGCGTCCAGTCGCAGCTGTAGCCTGCCTGCTTTGCGGCAAAAATTACGTCGGTTCTCCCCTTTTCCAGCAGCTCAAACGGCTCGATTGCATTATCGACCATGCGCAGATCGACATCGATATTCGGACACACGCGGCGGAACCGGTACAGAATCTCCGGCATCCAGTGCATGGCAATGCTGGCGTAAGCGGCAACGCGGATGGTGTCGCGTTTTTTATCTGTGATGGCTGCAATCTGATTTTCCAGCTTCGCGTTTGCGCGCAGAAATTCCCGGATGGATGGAACCAGCGTCTCGCCTTCCCTGGTAAGCGTAATGCCGTTGTGGTCGCGCCGGACGAGCGTCAAGCCGATATCGCGTTCCAGACTGTCTACCAGGTGCGTCAGCCCTGATTGCGTATAGCCGACGACCTCCGATGCCTTCGAGAAGCTTCCGAGGTCAATGGCGGTCATAAGAATTTCAAGCTTTTTGCTGTCCATAAACGAAAACCTCCTGCGGGTATGACGGATACTATGACAAATTGTCATATACCTATTATAATCCGGCGTTTCCATTTTTCAACCGTTTCAGCTAGTATATTTACAAAAGGAGCTGATTTTTATGACCGCAAAAAAATTGACCCTCCAGCAGAAAATTCTGGTGGCTGGAACCCTCTTCGGGATGTTCTTCGGTGCCGGCAATCTGATCTTCCCGGTCCATCTCGGACAGATGGCTGGTCGGAACGTCCTTCCTGCCATGATTGGCTTTATCATCACCGCCGTTGGTATTCCCATCTTCGGCGTTGCTGCCATCGGCGCGACGCATTCAGACGGCTTGCAGACGTTATCCAGTAAGGTCGGCAAGGGCTACGGCGTGTTCTTTACCTGTCTTCTGTACCTGACCATCGGACCGCTCTTTGCCATCCCCCGCTGCGCAACGACGTCTTTTACCACCGGCGTGACACCGATGTTGACGGACGCCTCGCGCGAGCCGCTGGCGCTTCTGATTTTCTCGGCAGTTTTCTTTGCGTTTGTCCTGTTCTTCTCGCTCAGACCCGGTAAGATTACAGTCTGGATTGGTAAGATCATCAATCCCATTTTCCTGCTGTTCCTTGCGGTGCTGGTGATCCGGGCGCTGATGCATCCGGGCGCGGCGGTCTCCCAGGTCGAGCCGGAGGCGGCGTATGAGACGGGTGCGTTCTTCTCATCGTTCATCGAAGGCTACGGCACCATGGACGCCATTGCGGGTCTGGCTTTCGGCATTGTGGTCATTGACGTTATCCGCCGCATGGGCGTTGACGACGATGACGCTGTGGCGCGCGATGTGCTCGGTTCCGGCATCCTGACGGGCATTCTCATGGCAGTCATTTATATTCTGACGATTCTCATGGGCACACAGTCGAGAGGGCTTTTTGAGCTCTCGGCAAACGGCGGCATCGCCCTGACGCAGATTGCCGGCCACTATTTCGGCACGCTCGGTCAGCTGATTCTCGCTGTGACCATCACCTTCGCCTGCCTCAAGACCTCCATCGGTCTGGTGACCTCCTGCTCGGAGACATTTGTCAAAATGACGCACGGTAAAATCTCCTACCCCGTCTGGGCGATTATCTTCACTGTCTTCTCGTTTGCCGTGTCCAATGTGGGCTTGAGCACCATCATTGAGTACTCCATCCCGATGCTGATGCTCATCTATCCGCCCGCGATTGCGCTGATCGTTCTTGCCTTTGTCGGCAGATTCTTTGACCATGACCGCAAGGTCTATGTCGCGGTGATGATCGGCACCTGGGCTGCCGCGATTCTCGACGGCTTGAAGACGCTGCCGTCTGCGATTCAGGAAAACCTGCATCTTGGTGCGCTTGTGAACTTTGCCGCTGACCATCTTCCCCTGTTCAACCAGAACCTGTTCTGGCTGATTCCGGCGTGCATCGGCTTCGTGATCGGCATGCTGCTGCACCGCGCGAAGGCAAAAGCATAATGCAGCTTTCATTTCATATCGTTCTCTCCACGGAGGCATTGCGCGCTGCAGTGCCTCCGCGCGTTTTATGATAAAAGACTATATTTTTGGAATTTTTCGCAGGAAAAATAGTAGGATATTTGTATGCGACGCGAAGCTGCCCATGCTATAATAGCCGCAAAGAGAAAATGGACGGAAAACAACGGAGGCATCATCATGGAGTTCATTCGCGAAGAAAGACAGACCCCAATCAAGGACCGCTGCCGGGTACTGGTTGCAGGCGGCGGCTATGCGGGCGTATCGGCAGCGCTTGCTGCGGCGCGCGGCGGTGCGGATGTGCTGCTGCTCGAGCGCGAGTTTATCCTCGGAGGGCTCGGCACAGCGGGGCTGATTACGTATTATCTTCCGATCTGCGACGGCATGGGGCATCAGGTCAGCTTCGGCATTGCGGAAGAGCTTTTGAGACTGGTGGTGCAAAACGGTCTGGAGGGTGAGCTGCCGCAGACCTGGTTCCGGGAGGCAAGCGCGGAAGAGCGCAGAAACGGACCGCGCTTTATGGTGCGCTATAACCCGCAGATCTGCGCGTTGGAGCTGGAGCGGCTGCTGGTGCGCAGCGGCGTACGCCTGCTCTACGGAACGTCGGTCTGCGGCGTGGTAAAAGACGGCGCGCGCATTTCGGCAGTGATCGTGGAAAATAAATCCGGGCGCAGCGCCATTAAAGCAGACTGCGTCATTGACTGCACCGGCGACGCGGATATCTGCCAGCTTTCCGGCGCGCCGACGGCGCTGTTTCCGGATCGGAACCCGATGGCTGCGTGGTATTACTATCTTAAGGATGGCGACCTGCAGCTCAACAGCCTCGGCGCGTGCGACGTGACGGACAACGATAAAAATAAGACCTATCAGCGCATCGGCGGCAGCCAGCGGGTCAGCGGCGTCGATGCATGGGAGAACAGCGGCTTTCTGCAGGCGGCGCATGCGGAAATGCTGCGCGATGTGCTGAAACGGCGCGAGCGCGGAGAGTCCTGCGTGCCGGTTACGATGGCAACGATTCCGGAGCTTCGCATGACGCGGCGGCTGGTCGGTGAGACCGACGTTTGCGCGCGCGACGATCACCGGCGATGCGAACGCAGCGTCGGCATGTTCTCCGACTGGACCAAACGCGGTCCTGTCTACGAGCTTCCGTTCGGCGCGCTGTATCACCCGTCCGTCCCCAATCTTCTGACTGCCGGTCGCTGCCTTTCGGCGGCAGATGATCTGTGGAACGTCACGCGCGTCATTCCGGTCTGCGCCGTTTCCGGCGAGGCTGCCGGAACCGCCGCGGCGCTTGGCTGCGACTTCCCTGCTCTGGACATTGCCGCCTTGCAGGAAACGCTCCGCGCGCAGGGCGTGCGCGTGCATCTCGACGAGCTGTAATATCGATGCAGATAAAAGGACCTGAGATCTCAAGATCTCAGGTCCTTTTCCAAAGCCTCGAATTGAGCCTTGATTTGTTCATTTATAATGGCATGCATGACAGGAATAATTTTCAAATTCTCTTCCTTCACAGCTAGTGTTGCAATATCGCTTTTTGCACCATATTGTGGAAAATTGGCCAACCAATACCCCCTCACTTTTTTATCATAGCAAATCCACCCCTGCATGCCCTTGTGGACGCCTTCCTTTGCATATTTTTCCTTACTTCCGGTATCTCTTCTGGGAATTGTAACTCTTATGCTGATTCTCTGACCTGCAAAGTTTAATGTTCCCAATTTATAATCGCCAGAAAGATACTTCTCTCTTGCCTGCCGTTCTAATTCCTTTTGCAGCCATGGCGCATCCGCGACAGTATAGCCCCATAAATGAAACAATTTTTCCTTTCCGTGAGGAAGTTTTCCATCTGAATTGAACAGATAGGGATCATATTTGCTGTAGTAGCTGTATGCCGTAGCGCATACTCTGACGACAGCAGCGTCGATCGGGTCGAGCGTACAGTGGCAGGACGGATGGTGCGGACAGGGCGGCGCCTAGTCCTCCCGAAACCAGCATCCGTCCAGCATCAGGCATTCTTCGCAATGCGTTTTTCCCTCTGCGTGGTGGGTCCACCGGACCCAGCCCGGAGAATCGTCTGATTTTCGCACAAGGATTTCCCCGGTACATCGTTTATAGTACATGCTTTTTCGCTCCTCTGCAAGTAGTAAGAACAGATGTTCTTCTACAAACAGCCAGAAAATGCACGTTTTTGTGTAGCGACCTCAAAAAATAAGCAAAAAAGCGGGAAGTCCCATCAGAACTTACCCGTCCTGGAGCAACCGGCTTCGAACCGGCGCAGATCAAACGGCGCTTCGCGCCCAAGAGCCCGCTGGTTCTTTGCGGCAAAAGAACGAAAAAACGCAGAGTATCGAAAACCGATACTCTGCGTTGGTCCGAGTGACTAGATTCGAACTAGCGGCCTCTTGAACCCCATTCA
>DPCD01000193.1:5127-5986 GCA_003516765.1 Clostridiales bacterium
CAAACTTCGCCACACCCGGAAATGAACTGTATTTCTTTCAGCCCACATATAGTAGCATATTGCGGCGGGTTTTGCAAGTGCTTTTTTTGAAAATTATGAAATTTTGCGGCGTGCCTGCTCCCCTTCCGCGCGCGCCTGTCACGAACGCTCCAGAAAGTCCTTCAAAAACCGCACCAGATCCATTCGCGTGCCCACGCCGCAGGTCTTTTCCATCTTGCGGATGCGGTACTTGACGGCGGTTTCGGAGATGAAGCTCTTTTCTGTCATCTGCGCATAGGAATCCCCATTTAAAAGCTGCTGAATGAGCGCCATGTCAATTTCGTCACACTGCTGGAACAGCGTCTCCAGCCGCGCAAGATTGGAGATTTCCGGGTCCTTAAAAAAGCGGTTTTCCAGCTCGGGCTCGGCTGCCTCGTCTTCGGCGGATACCGGCAGCGGACGGTTCTCTGTCGTTTCCCGGATGTTGAGCTGGCAGTGCAGCTGGATGTTGACGGTCGAAATGCTGGGGTTTTTCTCGATCAGCGAGCTGATGGAAAGCGCCGCCCGCCCGAACTCCTCATAGCCGTCGGAAATCGACGTGATCGACGGGCGCATGAGCTGCGAGAGCGCCATATTGCCGTAGCTGATCAGGTAGAGCTTCTCCGGAATCGGATAGCCGTCCTGCTGGAGCCGGCGCACGAGGCTGATTGCCGCGTAGTCGCTGGCGCAGATCACGCTGTCGTAGTTTTCAATTACCGCGCGAAAGCGCTCGTACAGCGCTTCAAACGAATCCCCGCAGACAAACACATCGTCCGGCTTTCCCGTCAGAAGCGCAAAGCACTCCGCACGCCACGGGTCGGACGCTGCCAGCGGATTGACT
>DPCD01000193.1:6200-8367 GCA_003516765.1 Clostridiales bacterium
ACGCTGCCAGCGGATTGACCCCGTAAAGCGCCAGCCGGTCTCTTCCGAGCGCATGCAGATACTGCACCGCCAGCTGCATCGAGCCCTGAATGTCCATCATGACCGAGCTGAACGGAAACGGCGAGGCGCCCGGCTGGCGGTTGGTCATAACAATGGGATGCAGCCCAACCGCACGCGCCTTTTCTGCCATCGTGTTCACCCAGCTGCTGGTCGCGCCGATCAGCAGCACGCAGCCGAATTCCGAAGGCTTTTCCTCCAGATTCGTCAGCTGCGTGATTTCTATGCGCTTTTTGCGTGCTTCCTCATTCAAGCCGCGCAGCAGACGCTGGCACCAGGGATACGGAAAAAACTGTTCTTCCAGCAGCGTATAGGTCATGCGCGGCGCCTCCTTCGACGAAAAAGATCGGATATCATATCAATTGTATTATACCGGCTGCCGGGACCGAAGTCAATTGCGCGCCGGACGCCGCTTCCAGACTAATTTCGTTTCAGAAAAATCCCAAATCTTTGTCTTTCCAGCACGGCATTTTTTGTTCATAATAGAGATGCTCCAACGAAGAAACAAATCTGAAGTCATGAAATCTTGAATTCCGTATCTGGAGGGTTCAACTATGAATAAAGCATCCATCCGTGTCGAATCGCTCGTGATTCCGACCTACCCGGAGCCTGCAAAGGAAGAAATGCCGCTGTTCGCGGAATACCGCGTCCACCAGCGCTCCACCGGCAGACCCTATCCCAACAAGGCGACGCTCGACGTCGACCGCCAGCACCGGCAGGACAAAACCTATACGGTGGTCCATATGGAAAACGAATATCTGGACGTGCTGATCATGCCGGAAATCGGCGGCAAGATCTATGCGGCAAAGGACAAGACGACCGGCTACGACTTTTTCTACCGGCAGCATGTGGTAAAGCCCGGTCTGATCGGCGCATTCGGCTCGTGGGTCTCGGGCGGCGTCGAGTTCAACTGGCCGTTCCATCACCGCCCGTCGAGCTTCCTGCCATGCGATTACGCGCTGGAGGCGTGCGAAGACGGCAGCGTCGTCTGCTGGCTCTCCGAGCATGACCCGATCGACCGCATGAAGGGCATGGTCGGTGTGGTGCTGCGCCCGGGCGCGACGTATCTGGAAACGCGCGTCAAGCTCTGCAACCGGACCGAGACGACGAAGTCGTTCCTCTGGTGGGAAAATGCGGCGGTGCCCGTCAACGAGCAGTATCAGATTTTCTTCCCGAAGGACGTTACTTATGTAAACTTCCATTACCTTGATTCGCGCACCTCCTACCCCATCGCGGGCGACACGACCTACAACGGCATCGACATGAAGACCGCTCGCGATATCTCCATGCACAAAAACACGCACGACGCCACATCCTACTTTGCCTGCGCGTCGAAATACGATTTCTTCGGCGGCTATGACCACGGCAAGCAGTGCGGCGTGGTCCACATCGCGGACCACCACATCTCGCCGGGTAAAAAAATGTTTACCTGGGGCTACAACCAGCTCTCGAAGAACTGGGAAAACACACTGACCGATACCGACGGGCAATATGCTGAACTGATGGCAGGCTCCTACACCGACAACCAGCCGAATTTCTCGTGGTTGGAACCGTATGAGACAAAGGAATTTTCGCAGTACTGGTATCCGATTTCGAAAATCGGCATTCCAGACTACGCAAACCTCCGCTGCGCGCTGGCGCTGCGCGGCGATCAGATTCTCATTAAGCCAACCGAAACGCTCGGCGAGGTGCACGTCGAGGTGCGCGCAGACGGCAAGGTACTTCTTGCAACAACGGTGGCGCTGAACGCGGCAGAGCCGGTGTCTGTAGCATGGCAGAAGCCGGACGCGCTCGTCACAATCACGATTACGGCAAACGGCAAGACCATCGCCTCTTATACCGAAGAAAAGCCCGATCAACTCAAAAAGCCGCCCGTCAAGGACCCGATGCCGCTGGCAGCCGAGGTGCAGTCAGCAGACGAGCTTTACATGGCAGGGCTCCACGTCGAGCAATACCGCGACCCCTCGGTCATGCCGGACGCTTATTTCCTGGAGGGGCTCAAGCGCGACCCGCAGCACGCCGGGTGCCTGCTCGGTATGGCGGCATACTGCTACCGGATGGCGCGCCTTTCTGAGGCAGAGACCTACGCCAGACGCGCCACTAAGCGCCT
>DPCD01000193.1:8537-11132 GCA_003516765.1 Clostridiales bacterium
CTAAGCGCCTGACAAAGTTCAACGCGAGAATCCCCAGCGGCGATGCCTATTATCAGCTGGGTCTCATCCTGGAAGCCGAGGGAAAGACCGACGAGGCATATGACTACTACCGCCAGGCTGCATGGGTCGGTTCGAGCGTTTCCAAGGCAATGACGCGCGCGGCATGCATCGATCTGGCGCGGGAAGATTATGAAGAAGCAATCGCGCATGTAAAGCAGGTCCTGACCCACGACGCGAAAAACCCGCTTGCTCCCGTTGTTCTTGCGCTGTCCTACCGCGCGCTGGGAGAAACCGAAAAAGCTGACGACGTGATTGAAGCAGGCAGACAGGACGACTGTTTCCATATGCTGCTGCGGTGGCTGTCCGGCATGAGCGAGGCGCATTTCTTCTCCAAAATGGATTCCGAGCCCGCGCAGACGACGCTCGATATGGCATTTGACCTTCTGTCCATGGGGCAGGCGGCGCAGACAGAAAAGCTTCTGACCTCCTTCGGCGCGCACTGCGGACATACGGTCATGACCGCGCTGACACTTGCCTACGCGCTGCATCTGCAGGGAAAGCCGGAGGACGACGCGCTTGCTGCCGCGGAAACGGCGCCAGTCGGTGATACCTTCCCCGTGCGTCTCGGCGAGATTGCCGTTTTGCAGCATGCGCTTGCCTCCGGCGTGAAGCGTGCGGCGTTCCTGCTCGGCTGCGAGTACTATGACAAGCGGCAGTACGAGCTTGCCGGAAAGCTCTTTGAGCAGTCGACCCACGACGAGCCGGACAATTACATGACCTATCGCTCGCTTGCCATCGCCTGCTTCTCGCACCTGAATCGCAAGGCGGAGGCAATGCCGCTGATGCAAAAGGCGCTTTCCATGACGGACTCGGAGGAGGTTCTCTATGAGACCGTGATTCTCATGGACCAGCGGAACGCCGCACCGGAGGATAAAATCGCGCTGCTCGCGCCGAGAGCTGCTTCCATGCACCGCGACGATCTGTTTGTCGAGCTGGCGAAGGCGTATAATCAGGCGCGGCAGCCGGAAAAGGCGCGCGAAACGTTGCTCGGTCACGTCTTCACTGCCTGCGAGGGCGGCGAACACGCAATTGCCGACCAGTACATGTACTCCTTCTTCCAGCAGGGCATGCAGGCGGAAGCAGCCGGCGATTTCGAGACCGCACTTTCCGTCTTCCGCCAGGCTCTGACGCTCCCGGCGACGCTCGGCGCGGGCATCTGGAACCGATGCAAATATGTGCCGTATCAGTATCAGATTGCGGTCTGCCTCGAAAAACTCGGCAAGAAGGCGGAGGCAGACGAAATTTTCCGCGAAATTCTTGATATTGAGATTGAATTCTTCAGCAAGATGCACCTGCGCGAGCTTCCCTGGTATCAGGCGCTCTCGGCAGAGCACCTGGGTCTGCAGCAGAAGGCGTGGAACCTGATGGGCAAGGCAAAGCGCATCTGGACCGCGGAGCTTGACAAGGTCGATAACGGCTTCTTTGCGACAACGCCGTTCTTCATCTCCTTCGCCCAGCCGGCAAGCGAGCTGCGCAAGGCATATTACGGTTATCTTCTCGGGCTCGTCAGTCTCTATGAGGGTGAAAACGAGCAGGCAGCGGACTGGTTCCGTCAGTCTGCCGGTATCAATTCGGATAATCTGTTCTGTCAGTATTTCAAAAACACCTTGACCGATCAGAGCTTCTGACGCAAAAAACGGGCGGCGCTCTGCGCCGCCCTTCGCCCATTTTATTCTGGAAAGGAAGATTTGCCATGCATCTGTCCTGCGGCGGCTGGAGCGCCGAAATTGCGCCGGAACAGGGTGCGAACATCACCTGTCTGCAGCTTGACGGTACGTCCGTTCTTGCGCCGCTGCGCGCGTCAAACAAGGACCCATTTTTAGCCGGCAGTCCCCTGCTCTTTCCGGCGAACCGGACGGCAGGCGGCAGATTCCGCTTCGAAGGAGAAACCTATACGCTTTTCGTCAATGAGGAAAAAAGCGGCGCGTGCCTGCACGGTCTTCTTCATAACGCGCCGTTTTCCGTTCTGGACCAGACGCAGACCTCGGCTCGTCTGGCATATCAGAACGCGGGCGAGCTTTACCCGTTCCCCTTCCGCATGGAGGTTCTCTATGCCCTTACGGCAGAAGGGTTGATATCCCAATATCGGCTGAAAAATCTGTCCGCGCGCGCTATGCCCTACTGCTTTGGGCTTCATACGACGTTCTGCGAGCCGGAGGAATTCTCTGTTCCGCTGGGGCTTTGCCAGCAGCGCGACATGCGCACTGCACTTCCCACCGGGCAGTTCACAGCGCTCAGCGACGAGGAAAAGCTGTACTGCACTGGCGCTGCCAGCTGCGGTCACGTCGTCTCCGGATATTACACCGCGGCGGGCGACACGGCGCGCATCGGCGCGTATCGCTATACGGTCCGCGGCTTTGACCACTGGGTGCTGTATAACGCGCGCGGCAGCGCCGGAGTTCTGTGCGTCGAGCCGCAAAAAGGCTGCGTCAACGCGCTGAACCTTCCGAATCCCCCGGTCGTCCAGCCTGGAGAAACGGTGGTCTTCGAAACACGCATCACAAGATATTAGTAAATCATAACCACCGGCCGTGC
>DPCD01000067.1:0-469 GCA_003516765.1 Clostridiales bacterium
GACTATCGACAAAAGCTACGAGGATATGAAGGACTCCAAGCGCGTCACGGAGGATTCGGCACTGGTAAGCCTGCGCTATACGGCGCGGAACATGGTCGAGACATGCGACGTGCTTTTTACGAACTTCCCCGGTCTATTGGAAAAGCCGGACTACAAAGATCAGGTCATTGAAATCATGCAGGAGCCAAAACAATACATTCTCAAATTGGAAGGAGAAACAGACAATGAACAGCATTAAGACACTCTACAAGCTGATGGAGGTCAGCAGCCGGGATTTGGAGATTCCCGATGCGTACCAGCGCAAGCTGAACACCGAGCGTGTGGCAAAGATCGTGGCCGGGTTCAATGAGCGTATCGCCAACGAACCGAAGGTTAGCTTTCGTGACGGTCACTATTATGTGTTTGATGGGCAACATACTATTGTGGCGCGCAAGCACATGAACGGCAACAACGACCTGCCGATCCTCTG
>DPCD01000067.1:686-2598 GCA_003516765.1 Clostridiales bacterium
GTGTACTACGGTATGACAGAGGCTGAGGAAGCTCTGCTGTTTGCCATGCAGACCGGCTACTCCGCAGCCCTGACGCCCAGCGCGAAGCTCCGTGCCAATCTTCATGGCGAGGACAAGGCGTCGGGCGAGTTTTACGAAGCGACCGAGGACGTAGGATTTCATGTGGGCTTTGAGCGCGGTGGAGGCGTCGGGCGCATCATCTGCATCAATACCGCCTTTGCGGAGTTCAAGCGCGTCGGCGCAGAGGTTTACAAGGAAGCGCTGACCATCCTGCTGGAAGCCTGGGGCGGCGATCCGGAATCCCTGAGAGCTGAGGTTCTTCAGGGATTCATTCATTTTGTGGAGCTTTACCATGATGAGTATGACCGTAACCGCCTCGTTTACAGCCTTCGCGCCTACGAGCCCAAGTTCATCTACGCGGCGGGCAAGGCGGAAAAGGAGCTGCGGGGCGTAAAGCGCTACGTCAACCTGTTCTACCGCATTTACAACGGCAGGCGCAAGCACGAGATTCTTCCCATGAAGTTCTGACCGCCTGCACAGCTTCAATTCAACCATAAGGAGGTAATCCATGCAGGAAAAGCGGACAAAACCCGGCGAAAAAGCAAAACATGATCTGAATGAGAAAACGACCTATCGCTTCGGCAACAGGTCGTTTATTGTTGAACCGGTGTTCAAGGAGGAGACGCAGAACACATTGGGCTGCGTCCTTCTGCGCCTGATGAAATCGGAATCTGCTGGGGCGTAGTCCCAGGCGGTGGGGCATATCCCCGCCGCATACATGACAACAGGGCGAGACAGTGATATACTTGTTGTGGAATACAAGTGTTGCTGTTCGGCTGCCCGGAAAGGAGGACTGCATGAAACAGTCGAATAACAACAAAAAATCCCGTGACGTGACCGCCTTTCTGTATGAGAGGCTTTCCCGTGACGATAACATGGACGGCGAGAGCTACAGCATAGGGAATCAGAAAAAACTGCTCATCAAGGTCGCAAAGGAAAAAGGCTACACGAACCTGGTTCATTTTTTTGACGACGGCATCTCCGGTGTTACGATGGATCGTCCCGGCTTTGCCGATATGATTCAGCAACTGGAGCAGGGAAAAGCAGCGGCAGTGTTTGTAAAAGATCTCAGCCGCCTGGGGCGTAATTACATCGAGGTCGGCAGACTGACCGAGGAGTTCTTTCCCAATCACGACATTCGGCTGGTCGCTGTTTCGGACAACATCGACACCGACGAAGGTGAAAACGAGTTGGCTCCCATCCGCAATCTTTTCAACGAATGGTATGCGCGCGACATCAGCAAGAAGCGGCGCATCAGCAACAAGATCAAGGGCAATGCCGGCGAACCCATGGGGCAGCCTCCTTACGGGTACATCAAAGACCCTGAGAATCCCAAACGCTGGATCGTGGACGAGGAAGCGGCGCGGGTCGTGCGGCGGATTTACCGCATGACGCTGGAAGGGGTCGGAACGGAGCAGATTGCCGCGAAGCTTGAAGAGGACGGCGTCCTGACCCCGCGCGCCTACTGGCACTCCAAGGGAATCAATCGCCCCGGCAAAGTCAAGGATCTGCCGCCCACCCATTGGAACAGCTCCAGCGTCATAAAGATGCTTTCCGTGCAGGAGTATTGCGGGGACATTCTCAACTTCAAGACCTATTCCAAGTCATACAAAAACAAGAAGCGACTGGAGAATGACCGTGAGAACTGGGCGATTTTCAAGGATGTGCATGAGCCGATCATTGAGCGTGCCGTCTTTGAACAGGTGCAGCAAAAGCGCGGCAAGATGAGAAAGCGTCAAGCGAAGGACGGGGAAAGGAGCATGTTTTCCGGGCTTCTGGTCTGCGCCGACTGCGGGAGCAACCTTCACTTTCATTTCAATCAGGGAAACCCGGAGATCAAGTATTTCAACTG
>DPCD01000067.1:2827-3509 GCA_003516765.1 Clostridiales bacterium
TCCAACTACAAGGGCAATCGCGGCACCTGCGGCTCCACGCACTATGTCAGAGTGGACTTTCTGGAGCAGGTCGTTCTCGGCGAAATCCGTCGTCTGACGAAGTATGCCAGCCTTTACGAGGACGATTTTCTCAAAGAAGTGATCGGTCACTCCCGGCAGGCGGAGGAAACGGAGCGCAGACTGAAGGAGAAGGAGCTGAAATCACTCCTTGCCCGCGACGATGAACTGGACGGCCTGTTCGAGCGCATCTATGAGGACAATGTTTCCGGCAAGCTCAGCGACGACCGCTTTGCGAAGATGTCCCGCCGCTATGAGGAGGAACAGAAGGGGCTTTCGGAGAAAATAAAAAAGCTCCGTTCCGAGATCGAGAAGCAGAACAGCCGCGCAACCTCAACGGATATGTTCGTGTCCATCGTCCGCAAATGCACCCGCGCCAGAAAGCTCACGCCGCGGATGCTCAACGAACTGGTGGAGAAAATCGAGGTCTACAATGCCGATAAGATCGATGGCGAATGGGTACAGCGGCTTCGCATTCACTACAACTGCGTGGGGGAAATGAACATTCCCAACGAACCGGCACTGCCCATCCCGGCCGTCACCGTCAACACCGGAAAATGCGTGTTCGTGAGCTGCACGACCGACGGCAGAAAAAAGCGAGCGTCCTCACAGCTTTTCAAATGCT
>DPCD01000065.1 GCA_003516765.1 Clostridiales bacterium
ATGTTGTCGAGATAATCGCGCAGATGCTTGATGAACTGCGAGCGGATGACGAAGTTCCGCTTGACCTCGGGGTTGACGATGAGGTCGACATAGCGCTGACGGTAGCGGGTTTCCTTGTCCGTTAAGCCGTGGAACTTCTCCGGCAGCGGCAGCAGAGACTTACTCAGCAGCGTGATGTGCTTGGCGCGCACGGACATTTCGCCGCGCTGGGTCCGGAAGACCTCGCCCTCGATGCCGATAATATCGCCGATGTCATACTTCTTGAAGCGGTTGTAGTCGTCCTCGTCCATCTCGTCCTTGCGGGCGTAGAGCTGGATTCTGCCTTCCTTGTCCTGCAGATCGCAGAACGAGACCTTGCCCATGCCGCGCTTGGACATCATGCGCCCGGCGATGGAAACAGGTTTGCCCTCCATGGCGTCGAAGTTTTCCCTGATTTCGCGGCTGTTGGTGGTCTGGACAAATTTCGTGATCTCAAACGGGTTGTGACCCTCTGCCTGCAAATTCGCGAGCTTCTCCCGGCGGACCTTGATCTGATCGCCGACGGAAAGCTCCTGCGCGCCGTTCTGATTCTTCTTTTCCTGCTCCATCTCAATTCCCTCTATTCTCTCGTAAATTCAGATTCTTTATCGTTCTACGCTCAGGATTTTATAACGCAGCGTGCCGATCGGCGCTTCGACCTCGACAATCTCGCCGACCGAGTGACCGAGCAGCGCTCTGCCGAACGGCGAGTCGTCGGAAATGCGGCACTCCATGGGGTTTGCTTCCTGCGAACCGACGATGGCGTAGACCTCTTCCTCTTCGGTCTCCATGTCCAGCACCTTGATTGTGCAGCCCAGACCGATTTTGCCCTCGGCGTCTTCATTTTCATCGATAATCACCGCGTGGGCGAGAATGTTCTCGACCTCGGCAATGCGGCCGTAGAGCTTTGCCTGCTCGTTTTTTGCTTCGTCGTATTCGCTGTTTTCGGACAGATCGCCGAACGAGCGCGCTTCTTTGATCTGCTCGGCGACTTCTTTCTCACGCGTCGTCTTGAGATAGAACAGCTCCTGCTCAAGCTCCTTGAGCCGCAGCGTGCTGATTTTGAATTCCTTTGCCATTTATATCAACCTCCATGGTAAAAATCCGCCTTTTTCGCGGTTTCAAGCCTAAAATGATAGCGAATAGATTATATAGTTCCGGCTCCGGTCTGTCAAGAGATTTTGTCTGTCAAAATGCGCAAAGCTGCCTGCAATTGCGTATCGTCCGCATCTTCGAGCTGGCTATAGTAAAGCCTCGCGTAGGTTTCGTCGTCATATTCGATTTCCACGTCCGGCGTCACGCCGAGATCGGTGAGACTGCGCCCCTGCGGCGTGTAGTATTTGCCGATGGAAATGTTCAGAAGCGAGCCGTCTGAGAGCTGGAAGCCCGTCTGGAAGTTGCCCTTGCCGCAGGTCTTTTCGCCGACAACCTCTGCCCAGCCGTATTCCTGCAGCGCCGCGGCAAAGAACTCCGCTGCCGAGTAAGAGTCGTGGTTGACCAGCACTGCCATCGGAAGCTCTATGCAGGCTTCATCCGATGTGTCGGTCTCTTTCTTGCCCGCGTAGTCCTCGCTCTGGAACAGAACGCCCTCGGGAAGGAGCTTGTCAAGGATTTTAACCATCTCGTCTTTATAGCCGCCGCCGTTGAAGCGCACGTCGAACAAAAGTGCCTTTGCGCCCTGCGCGAGCATCTCGTCGATGCAGGTGCTTGTCTCATCGAAGCATCTGGCGTCAAAATTGTTGATTTTGATATAGCCGACATTGCCGTCCAACATCCGGCAGGAAGCGACCTGCGTCTGGATGCTGGCGCGCAGAACATCAAGCTCAAATATTTCGTCTCCGCGCTGCATTTTGAGGTGGACCGTCGTTCCTTCCTCGCCGCGGACCAGATCGCGCGTACCGGAGGTTCCGATTTCGATGGTCTTCTTCCCTTCTGCTTCCAGCATGATATCGCCGACCTCGATGCCGGCGTGAAACGCAGGGCTGTCTGCTTCGACCGACTCGATGCGAAGCCCGCCTGCTTCCTGATCTTCCGTAATCGTCACGCCGATGCCGACGTAGGCGTTGTTCATACTCTCTTCGTAGGTCTGATAGTCCGCCGCGCTCAAATAATAGCTCCAGCGGTCGCCGGTTGCTGTGACCATTGCAGAGGCGGCTGCATCGGCAAGCGCCTGCTCGTCGTAGTCGTCGATGAAATAGCGGTCCAGATAGGCGGAAATTTCGCTCGTTTTGTTTGTGACGGGCAGTTCCTCCAACGCCGCGTAAATCTGCGCCGATGTCACGCGGGCGGAGAGCATCCACACACCACCCAATATGGCGATGGTAAGCAGCACGCACAACATGATTTTCCACGTCTTTTTCATAGGACCTCCCAAATTCGCACAGTAAAAATCTGCCCCACAGCCCGGAATGGGCTGTGGGTGCGGAAAAAGCGTTGGTGTTACGGCATGGACACGTAGTTCATCGGGTTGACGTCCGCGCCGTTGTAATAGATCGTGAAGTGCAGGTGCGGACCTGTGGACCAGCCGGTCGAACCGACGTAGCCGATGGTCTGACCCTGCGTCACATAGTCGCCGGCGGAGACGATGTAGTTGGTCATATGACCGTAAAGGCTCGAATAACCGTCGGCGTGGTTGATGGTCACCATGTAGCCGTAAGCTTCATTGTAGCAGGCGGAAGTGACGGTGCCGGACTTTGTGGCATAGATTGCCGTGCCGGAGCCGGCGGCCAGGTCCACGCCGTTGTGCCACTTGTATGTGCCGCTCAGCGGGTGAATGCGGTAGCCGTATGCGTCGGTGATCGGAACCGCGTACGGGAGCGGGTACAAAAAGCCTCCCGTGGAAGAAGACGAACCGGAATTGGAGCTGCCGTTCGACGGAACCTTGTTGTTGTTTTGCCGGTTCAGCTCTGCCTGACGCGCCGCTTCCTCTTTGGAAAGGGCGTTAAAATACTCGGTCTCGGTCTTCTTGATCTGCGCGGACATTTCGTCCTCGAGCTTTTCGTAGTTCTGATATTCTTCCGAAAGAGAAGCATACTCGGCAGACATCTGCAGAATCAGCTGATCGGACTCGGCGCGCTGCGTCTCCAGCGCGGTCTGCTGCTCTGCCAGATCGCTCTTTGCCTGCTCCAGCTCGTCCATCTGGGTTTCCAGATCGGCGCGCTCGGAGGCAATCTGCGCTGCAACGTCTGCCATCTTCTGCAGCATCAGCTTGTCGGACTCGGCAATTTCGTTGATCATGTTGACCTTGTCGAGCAAATCCGAGAAGCTGCTTGCACCGAAGAGAATGGACCAGTAGGAAATCTTGCCGGTCTCTTCCATCGCGCGCAGGCGAGTTTTGTACTGCTTGTTGAGCCGTGCTTCTTCTGCCTCTGTTTGCTCGAGTTCGTCCTGCTTCTGCGCAATGAGAAGGCTGTACTGCTGAATCTGCTCGTTTAAGTTTTCGATCGTCTGCCGGGACATCTCCATCTGCTGGTCGATGTCCGCCTTCTTTTCAACGAGCGTCTGCGTTTTCGCCTGATTTTCGTTGATGGACGTCTGCAGCGCATCGCTCTGCTTTTTGAGCTCTGCCTGCTCCTCGCGGAGCGCGACCAGCTCTTTTTCAATTTCCTTCGAGCTCGCCGCGCCGACCGTCATGATCAGTGCGCCGGAGACCAGCGAGCCGAGGATCAGAACCGCCAGCACCAGGCACAAAACCTTGCGTGCGGTGTTCCGTTTTCCAGTATTCATAGTGTTCCTCCAATTGATCTGTCACACCCGCAGGAACTTGCGGATGGAAAGCATACTGCCGAAGACGCCGACGACAAAGCCCGTCACGGCGTAGGCAATCGCGACAAACTCAATGCACTCGGCAAAGGGCACGATGGTGATGAGCTGCAGCGTATCGATCTGCGCGATTTTCGACGCGAGGAAGTCATAAAGACCCCACTCGAGGAAAAAAGCGACCAGCGAACTGATAAAGCCCAGAATCAAGCCCTCAACCACGAAGGGAAGCCGGATAAAGCTGTTCGTCGCGCCGACCATCTTCATGATCGCAATTTCCTGGCTGCGCGAGTACATGGCGAGCTTGATCGTGTTCGAGATGATGAACATCGACACGACAAAAAGCACCACGATGATGACCATTGCCGCGATGTTCAGGACCTTCTGCACGGTCTGAAAGCCGTTGGCAATTTCATCGTGCGCGCTGACCTCGTCGACGCCGTCGATCTGTTTGAGCATTTCCTTCGTCTGCGTGATGAGGCTGTTGTCTTCCAGCGTCACGACGAACCGGTCACGCAATGTGTCTGCCTCGATGCCGTCAAAAAGCGCGGCGTCGTTCTGCGTGTCGATGAATTCATCGAGCGCCTGCTGGCGGGAGACGAACTTCGCCTCGTGAACGTTTGAAATGAGATTGATCTGCGAGCCGACGGACTTTGCCTTTGCCTCGGAATAATTCTCGTCGATGTAGACCAGAATTTCGTTTTCCTGCTCCAGATCCAGAATCATGACGTGCAGGTTATAGAGAATCAGGCTGAACGTGCCCATGATGATCAGGCACGCAACCGTCACACAGATTGCCGCGAAGGACATGAAGCCGTGCAGAAACACACCCTTGAAGCCCTCGCGCAGCAGATAACCAATATTATTCTTCTTCATTGAGATAATACCCATCCATTCCGTCGCTGATGACTTTTCCCTCGTTAATTGCCACAACGCGCTTGGTGAAGCGGTTGACCAGCTCTTTTTCGTGGGTAACCACCATGACTGTCGTGCCGAGGGCGTTGATCTGTTCCAGCAGCATCATAATTTCCAGCGAGCGCGCGGGGTCGAGGTTTCCGGTCGGCTCGTCGGCGATGATCATGCTCGGATTGTTGACCAGCGCGCGCGCGATGGCAACTCTCTGCTGCTCGCCGCCGGACAGTTCGTTGGGAAGACGCCTGCCCTTGTTTTCCAGCCCCACCAGCTCCAGCACATACGGTACGCGCTTTTTGATCTCGCGCTCGGGCGCGCCGATGACGCGCATGGCAAACGCCACGTTATCGTAGACGGATTTGTTTTCAATCAGCCGGAAATCCTGGAAGATGACGCCGAGCGTTCTTCTCAGATAGGGAATGGTACGGCTGCGGATTTTTTCGAGCGCAAAGCCGTTGACGTGGACACTGCCCTCGGTCGGCTGAAGTTCGGCGGTGAGAATCTTGATGATGGTGGACTTTCCGGAACCGGAAGGACCGACCAGAAAGACAAACTCGCCGTCTTCAATTTTCAAAGACACACCGTTGAGCGCTCTCGTGCCCGTGTCGTATGTCTTTACCACATTCGTTAATTCGATCATGTTTTTCTCCAGATTTCTGTCTGCGGGCGGGTATCAGATGATACGGTTTTCCCGCGAGACCAGATACTTCTTGACCATCAGCGCGACCTTGAAGATGATGGCGTCGTCAAATTCGCGCAGATCGAGACCTGTGAGCTTCTTGATCTTCTCCAGTCGGTAGACCAGCGTGTTGCGGTGGACGAACAGCTTCCGGGACGTCTC
>DPCD01000170.1:0-1247 GCA_003516765.1 Clostridiales bacterium
TCGGTCACGCCGAGGACGATCACAAAGAAATGCGAATGGACACGATGTAGACGTTGGGGGGTGGCGAAGAAGAACTGCATGATTCTAATTTCCGCTGGGAATACTTACAACAAAAAAGGAGGTGGACAGCATCAGTACACAGAGGAAACCGTCGCCGGAGCAGGCAAAGAAAGAGCTTGCCGAACAGCTCTGGCTGAGCTACTACAATCAGGTTCTGTTTGAAGCCGGACTGATTACGGAGACGGAACGCAACCGCATGAAAAACAAAATCAGCGCATTGGCGCCGTCCGCCTCCAATGGGGTTGACAGGAGCATCCTGACGTGATGCTCCTGTCAGAAACTCACACTTGCTTGTTTCGCGCAGGTGTGATATGGTAGATAAAACATGATAAAACAAAAAGAAGATCTGATTCAATCGGCAAGAGTATTCGGCGAGAAATTTTGTTCCAAGGCAAGGTTTGAAAATGCAGGAATACTGTATGTATTTCAAATTTTCAAACCGCAGAATTGGGGCAAAAGATCCGGCGAAGACCGCAGGCGATTGATTCAGAGGTTCTGGAAGGAGCGCACCAAATGGACATACATACGATCAGAATGGAGTTAAGAACAAAGTCCATTTACGATTTGCCGCTGCGCGTGACCTACTATGCGCGTGTGTCGTCTGAGAGTGACGAGCAGCTAAACTCACTGGGCAATCAGGTTTCCTACTATGAGGATCTGATCCGAAGGAATCTCCCGTGGACATTCGTGCCGGGGTACATTGACGAGGGGTTGTCCGGCATCTCTACCAAAAAGCGCGAGAACTTCAACCGCATGATCGATGATGCCGCTGAAGGTCAATTCGATCTGATTATCACCAAAGAAATCTCCCGCTTTGCCCGAAACACGCTTGATTCCATTCGGTACACGCGCCAGCTGCTAAGCTGCGGCGTGGGCGTATTTTTTCAGAATGATAACATCAATACCTTTGATGAAGACTCCGAACTGCGCCTTTCCATCATGTCGTCTATCGCGCAGGACGAACTGCGCAAGCTGTCCTCGCGTGTGAAATTCGGTCACCAGCAGGCCATCAAATCAAGCGTCGTGCTCGGCAACAGCCGCATCTTCGGCTACACAAAAGCGGACGGAAAGCTGGTCATTGATGAAACGGAAGCGCCGATGGTGCGGGAACTGTTTGAACTCTACGCGACCGGCGAATACTCCATGAAGCAGCTGGAAACGCTGTTCTGGGAAAAAGGCTATCGCAA
>DPCD01000170.1:1459-2122 GCA_003516765.1 Clostridiales bacterium
GGCTATCGCAACCACAACGGCAAAAAAATCGCGCACACCACCATGTCCAACCTGATTTCCAACCCCAAATACAAGGGCTACTACGTCGGCAACAAGGTCAAGGTCGTGGACATGTTCACGAAAAAGCAGAAGTTCCTCCCGCCGGAGGAATGGGTCATGTTCAAGGACGAAACAGGCGAGATCGTACCGGCGATCGTGTCTGAGGAAATCTGGGACGCTGCGAATGCTGTCCTGAAAAAGCGCAGCGAGGATGTGAAGGCTCGGCAGGGCGTCTGCAACCACGCCAATCTCCTGACTGGAAAGCTGTGGTGTACGGAGTGCGGACAGCCCTACTACCGCCGCGAATCCGAGGACAAGCGCGGGAGAAAGAACAGCAAATGGATCTGTTCCGGCAAGATCAAAAACGGCGCGGATTCCTGCAGATCCTTTGCCATCTACGAAAGCGAGATCAAGCCGCTGCTGTTCGAGGTGTTCCGCGACACGGCGGCAGACGCCGATGCGATGGTCGAAGAATACATCCGTATGTACAATGAGCTGACGCAGCACGGCTCGCTCCGGAAAAAGATCGAACAGCAGAATAACATCATCGATCAGGCAAATCGGAAAAAGAACAAGCTCCTGCAGCTTGCCGCAGACGACAGTATTACGAACGCGGATTTCAAG
>DPCD01000170.1:2471-6487 GCA_003516765.1 Clostridiales bacterium
ATCCGCAGAGTCCTGACGAATGCCCAGCGTGACGCGGCGCAGGGAATCATCACGAAGGAGTTCATCGACAAGTATATCAGCAAGATCTTCGTGACACCGAAGGACGACACGACTATGCTGCTTCAGGTCAAGATCTTCACCGGGGAAACGACGGAAAAGTACCTCCGGAAACTCGAAAGCCGCACGGGTCACATCACCCGCGATTTGACTGAACAAGCAGAAAAGCCAGACGCCGCAAGGGTTTCCGGCTTTGACGATTCTATGGGTCACATGTCTAAGAAAATGATCGAGGCTTACGAGCGCTCCATGAAGTAAGGGTTTCGAATCGCTTGGAAGCCTGAAAGGTCCGGCTTTTGCCGGACCTTTTCCATATTCCCGCCGGAATGTTCACAATTCTTTTGATTCTCGTTCACAGTTCCGACATGATTGAAGCGTATCCTAAGACTCAGGAAATCCAGTTTTCCTCTTTCTTTTCTCTTTTTCTTTTTCAAACCACAAAGCCCCGCAGCGTGTTGCTGCGGGGCTTTGTGCGTCATTTCGTGTATTCAAACTCAAAATCAAAAATGCTCACTGTATCGCCGTCCTGAATGCCCATCTCCTCGAGACGCTCGAAAAGACCGGATTTTCGCAGTTGGCGGTCAAAGTACATGCGCGACTCGTAGTCGTCGAAGTTGATATCGTTCATCAGCTTCATGATCCACGGACCGGAGACGACCCACAGATCGTCGTACTGCTGTATCTGCAGCTCCTTCGCGTCGCCTGCCTCCGCCAGAGGCTTGACGTACTCCGGCTCATAGACCGTCACGGGCGGAAGATTCGCGAGCTTTCCCGCAATCGTACGCATGAGCTCCTTCGTGCCCTTCGTGGTGGCAGCGGAAATCACGTAAAACTCATACCCCTGCGCCTCGACGTGCGCCTTGAGACGCTCTAAATTATCGCTCTCAGGCGGGAGCAGATCTGCCTTGTTTGCCGCAACGATCATGGGTCGCGCCGCAAGATCGGGAGAGTACTGGCGCAGTTCCTCGTTGATCTTTTCAAAATCGTCGACCGGGTCCCGGCCTTCGCTGCCGGAGACATCCACAATGTGGACCAACAGCCGGCACCTGTCAATGTGGCGCAGGAAATCGTGTCCCAGACCGACGCCCTCTGCCGCGCCTTCAATGATGCCCGGAATATCCGCCATGACAAACGACACGCCGTCGGCAACATAAATCACGCCGAGGTTCGGGTAGAGTGTCGTGAAATGGTAGTTTGCAATCTTCGGGTGCGCATTGGACGTAACGGACAGCAGCGTCGATTTTCCGACATTCGGGAATCCAACCAAACCCACGTCCGCCAGAAGCTTCAGCTCCAGAATCACTTCATGCTCTTCGCCCGGAAGACCGGCTTTTGCAAAACGCGGCACCTGCCGGGTCGGCGTTGCAAAGTGCTGGTTGCCCCAGCCGCCTCTGCCGCCCTTGCAGAGGAAAAAGTCCTCCGAGTCCGACATGTCCTTGATGACCTCGTTTGTCTCGCTGTCGCGCACGACCGTGCCGCGCGGAACCTTGATGATCAGGTCTTCTCCGCGCTTGCCCTTGCATCTGCCGCCCTGTCCGTCCATGCCGTTGGGCGCGACATATTTGCGCTTGTAGCGGAAATCCATCAGCGTGGACAGGTTGTCGTCGACCCGCAGGACAATCGAGCCGCCGTTGCCGCCGTCGCCGCCGTCGGGTCCGCCTGCCGCAACATATTTTTCCCGGTGGAAAGCAATCGCGCCGTTGCCGCCCGCGCCCGCTTTCACATATATTTTCGTTTTATCAATAAACATTAGGGTTTCTCCTTATCGTAGGGAGTTCAGCCTCGCGGCGCCTTCTTGAAAATAAACCCCCGAACGCTGGCGTTCGGGGGTTTCGCTGCAAATTACTGTTCTGCGTACACGGAGCACATCTTGCGATCCTTGCCCAGGCGCTCGAACTTGACCTTGCCGTCAATCAGAGCGAACAGCGTATCGTCCTTGCCGATACCGACGTTGTTGCCCGGATGGATGTGCGTGCCTCTCTGGCGAACGAGAATGTTGCCAGCCAGAACGAACTGACCGTCTGCGCGCTTGGCGCCGAGGCGCTTGGACTCGGAATCACGACCGTTCTTGGTCGAGCCGCCGCCTTTCTTGTGCGCGAAGAACTGGAAACTCATCTTAAGCATCATTTGACACCTCCAAAACTTCGATATAATCAGGATAGTCATCCCGCAGGGAGCAAAGCGTCAGCATCATGCCGGTCAGAACCGCCTGAACTGCCTCTTCGTTTTCGCATGCCGCGGGAAGTGTGAGGGAAATACGAGCCTCGTCTTCCTTCACTCTGGTCTTTGCGCGCTCACCGAGTACATCGTTGATGGTGCACTCTGCGAGCTTCACGGCTGTGGAGACGGCTGCGCATACAATGTCGCTGCCTTCTTCTGCATAGCCGCTGTGGCCGGAACAGCTGAATCCTGTGATTCTGCCGTCCTGATCGAAAAATTCGACTCTGGTCATAGCTTACAGAGCGATCTTTTCAATCTGAACCTTGGTGTAAGGCTGTCTGTGACCCTGGAGGGACTTGGAGTCCTTCTTGGGACGGTACTTGAAGACGCGGATCTTCTTGCCCTTGCCGTTCTTCAGAACCTTCGCCTCAACCTTGGCGCCATCGACGACGGGAGTACCGAACTTGGAGTTTTCCCCATCGACAACTGCCAGAACCTGATCGAAAGTCACGGTTGCGTCAGCCTCCGCCGCGAGCTTCTCGATGTAGATCACATCGCCCTCTTTGACGTTGTACTGCTTACCGCCGGTAACGATAATAGCCTGCATAACCTTGTTGCACCTGCCTTTCCTTAATTACGGACTCGCTGTCGGGGGCGGCCGGATATGCCGGCGCTTGCTTACCCATTCAAAGCGGCTTATCAAGTATAACAGCGTCTTTCCCGCTTGTCAACAGGGAAAGACGCTGTTCTTGCAAAAACTGAGAGAAAATATCCCTTTTCCGCGGGAATACCGGCGCATTTATCCGCCCAGCGCGTCCAGAAACGCCATAGCCACGCGATTGAGATCCTTCATGGCCTCGGGAAAGCTGAAATAGGTGTCGTGATCCGTCAGCAGGCAGTCGGACACGGATTTCAGCGCCATGAACGGCACCTGATTCCGGTAACACACCTGCGCCGCCGCGCCGCTCTCCATCTCGATGACCAGGGGATGGAACGTGTCGGCGATCCACTGCGCCCGCTGCCCCCGGACGGCGAACCACTCGCCGGTGGCCACGCTGCCCACCCGGTAGGGGTATCCGGTTCTGTCCATGGCAGCTCTGGCGCGCTCCGGCTCGGCGGCGGGGAAGTCCATCCGGTTCACCGTGGACACCATCCCCACGGGGTCACCCACGGCGGAGGTGTCCACATCATGCTGCATGAAGCGATCCGCCAGCACCAGCGTGCCGATGGGCACATCCTCAAAGCATCCGGCCACGCCCACATTGACGATGCGCGCCGGGTGGTACAGGTCGATGAACAGCTGCGTGGACATGGCCGCATTCACCTTTCCCACGCCGCCGCAGCAGGCCACCACGTCCTCCCGGATGCGGTAAAAGGGCACGCCCGCCTCCACCCGTTCCGGCTCCGCGCCCTCCGGGAGCAGGCTCTTGATCTCGCCCGGCATGGCGTACAGCAGTCCTGTCAGCATAAAAAAGACCTCACTTTTCTCGTTTTCTCCATTGTAAATACCTGACCTCGGGAATGTCAAGTTGCATTTTGCCCGGTTCCCCTGTAAAATAGGAAAAAAGGAAAGGAGCCGCCCATGTACATCGGTATTATCTGCGAATTTGACCCCCTCCACAGCGGCCACGCCCGGCTGCTGTCCCACGCCCGCGCCATGGGTGCGGACGCGGTGATCTGCGCCATGAGCGGCAATTTCACCCAGCGGGGCAGCTTTGCCGCGCTGGACAAGCGAGCGCGGGCGGAGATGGCCGTCCGCTGCGGCGCCGATCTGGTGGTGGAGCTGCCCACGGTCTGGG
>DPCD01000019.1 GCA_003516765.1 Clostridiales bacterium
AACCGCGGCGGCACCATGCTCTACACCGCCAGAAGCGAAGAATTCCGCACCCTGGACGGGCAGCAGCGCGCAGCGGCAACCTGCAAGCTTCTGGGGCTGGACGGCATTGTCGGCGTCGGCGGCGACGGCACGTTCCGTGGTCTTCAGGAGTTTTCCAAGCAGGGCATCAGCGTCGTCGGCGTTCCGGCCACCATTGATAACGATATCGTCTGCACCGACTACACCATCGGCTACGACACCGCGGCAAATACCGCCGTGGAGGCAATCGACCGTCTGCGCGATACCATGCAGTCCCACGAGCGCTGCTCGGTCGTCGAGGTCATGGGCAGAAACGCAGGGCATCTGGCGCTGTATGTCGGTCTGGCAACGGGCGCAACGTCCGTTCTGGTGCCGGAAAAGAAGCTCGACTTTGAGCACGACGTCGTCGACTGTATCCGCGGCGCGCGCCTGAGCGGCAAGACACACTATATGATCATCGTCGCCGAGGGTGCAGGCAGCGCGATTGAAATCGGCAAGCAGATTCACGAAACCATCGGGCTTGACCCGCGTGTGACGATTCTCGGTCACATCCAGCGCGGCGGCACGCCGACCGCGCGCGACCGCGTCATGGCAACGCGCATGGGCTATCACGCCGTCAAGGTTCTCGCCGAGGGCAAGACGAACCGCCTCATCTGCTCGCGTCACGGCAGCATGGTCGATCTCGATCTGGAGGAAGGTCTGGCGATGAAGAAAGGACTCAACGCCCAGCAATATGAGGTCCTGCAGGCAATGACCGGTCTGGAAATGGAAGGGCTGTAATACAGAGCGATAATACCGCGGAATTCTTCGGAGTTCCGCGGTTTTTCGTAGGAGAACCTTATGAAAGCAAAGATTTGGACTTTGGTTTTTACTGTTATACTTTTTGCCGCCGTCTCCGGCTGCGGAAAAACGGCAGCACAGGAAACGGAAATCACGCAGCAAGCCTCCCTCGAAGCCGCAGACAAGGCGTTCTGTGAAGCAGGCGCTGCGCAGGCGGAATCCTTCTTCAAAACCGGTGCAGCTTCATGCCCGGTTCTTCACAGCTACGGACCCTATCCTTCTTATTATCTGGATGACGGCGCGCCGCTTCTGTCGTTCTGGGCAGACGCGCAGGCGGAAACAGACTGCGCGCTGGCGCTTCTCTTTCAAAGACCTGACGGTGCGCTCTCGTATCAGGTGCTGAGCGTAGAAGAAGGTACTTTCTATGCAAGATTTCTGCGGCTGGAGCAAACCGGCGACGGCAGCGTTACTGCGTCCGGCTTCGAGCGCCATCCGGTACAGGAGTGGAATCTGACGCAGAACGGGAATTTTTATTACCGCCTCTTTCCCGCCGGAGACAAGCACTACGCAGACTTCCAGCTTATCCGGACAAATGCGCCGGACGAAGCACTTTTCGCTGCACTCGAACGCTACGTGCTTCCGATTGATTACTATTATGTTAACCTCTTAATCACCGACTGGTCGGAACCGTCCTTTGAAGGCATGAGCTTCAACGACCTGTTTGACCGGCTCTATGCCCTGCAAACCGGCAAGCAGCCGGATTCTTCCCGATATTTGCAGGATGATGCAGGTCTTTTCCGCATTCCGGCAGCAGAATTTGAGGCGGTGGTACTTCCCTATTTTGATCTTTCGCCGGAAGCCCTGCATGCACTTGCCGGTTTTGACGCGCAAACGGAAAGCTATCCGTGGTGCCCCATCGAAACGAATGACATGGAGCGCTACGACTATCCAGCTGTTGAACCGTACATCATGCAGATTCTGGAGAATGCAGACGGGACAAAAACGCTCCTGGCGTCCTGCCTTTCAACCGACATTCCCACAGACTGCCTTTTCAGCCACGAGCTGACCGTGCGGGACCTGCCCGGCGGCGGATTTCAGTTTGTCTCGAACCGTGTCACGTTTCAAACCGGACTTGGTCTTCCGAACGACGCGCCGCGCCTGCGCGCAAAATAAAACCCGCACTTGCTGCGCGGCGCCCGATATGCTATGATTAGAAAAATGAAAAAAGGATGGAAATCCCATGAATTACGGTTTTATCAAGGCATGCGCCGTCTCCCCCGCGCTGCGCGTGGCGGATTGTCCCTATAACGCACAGAAAACCATCGAGGCAATGCAGCAGGCGGCAGAGTCCGGCTGTCAGCTGGTTGTCTTTCCCGAGCTGGGTCTCACGGGCTACACCTGCGGCGATCTTTTTTTGCAGCAGCCGCTTCTCGACGCGGCAGAAGCCGCGCTCCGGGAGATTCTAAAGGCAAGCGAGGCGCTGCAGCTTGTCGCGCTCGTGGGGCTTCCGGTCACGGTCGACGCTAAGCTCTACAACTGCGCGGCTGTTGTTTGTCAGGGCGCGCTTCTGGGGCTGGTGCCGAAGTCGCACATTCCGAACTACGGTGAATTCTACGAAAAGCGGCACTACTGCGCCGCGCCAGCCGGAGTAAAGGAACTCACCTTTGCCGGGCAGAAAACACTTTTCGGCACTAAGCTTCTGTTCCGGTGCGAGACGATGCAGGCGTTTACGCTTGCGGTTGAGATCTGCGAGGACCTTTGGGCGCCGCTTCCGCCCAGCACCGCACACGCTCTGGCGGGCGCTACCGTGGTTGCAAACCTCTCGGCAAGCGACGAGACCGTCGGCAAGGCGGAATACCGCCGGGCGCTGGTAAGCCAGCAGTCGGCGCGGCTTCTGTGCGCATATTTATACGCGGACGCCGGGCACGGCGAGTCGACGACCGACATGGTCTTCTCGGGTCACAATCTGATCGCGGAAAACGGCGCGCTTCTTGCCGAGTCCAGACCGTTCTCACAAGCGCTTGCCTGCACCGAGCTGGACCTCGGAAGGCTTCTTGCCGAGCGGCGGCGCAATACGAGCTTTGAACCTGTAACCGACGGCTATGAGACCGTTTCCTTCCATCTTCCCCTTCGCGAGATTCCTCTCACCCGCTATATCTCCCCAACCCCGTTCGTTCCGGCAGACGGAGACGCGCGCGCCGAGCGCTGTGAACTGATTCTGCAAATGCAGGCAGATGGGCTGGCAAAGCGCATCGAGCATGCACACGCAAAAACCGCCGTCATCGGCATTTCGGGCGGTTTGGACAGCTGCCTGGCACTTCTCGTCGCGGTTCACGCGATGAAAAAGCTGGACAGGTCCATGGACAGCATTCTCGCCGTCACCATGCCCTGCTTCGGCACGACGAAGCGCACGCGCTCGAACGCGGAGATTCTATGTCAGGAGCTGGGCGTGCAGTTCACCGAAATTTCGATTGCCAACACTGTCCGCAGCCACTTTGCAGACATCGGGCAGAGCGAAACGAGCTTCGACGTCACGTTTGAAAACGGGCAGGCGCGCGTGCGGACGCTGGAACTGATGGACCTTGCCAACCGCACCGGCGGTCTGGTCGTCGGCACGGGCGACTTAAGTGAGCTTGCCCTCGGCTGGGCGACCTACAACGG
>DPCD01000125.1:0-230 GCA_003516765.1 Clostridiales bacterium
GGCTGCTCCGGGGCTTGCAGACGCTTTCCTTCGGCATTCACATACGTCATCAGCTCGTCGCCGGTGATGGTTTCCTTCTGCAGAAGGTACAGCGCCACCTCGTCGAGAAGCTCGCGGTGCTCGCGCAGAATTGCCTTCGCCTGCTCATAGCAGCTTTCGAGCAGCTTCTGAATCTCGGAGTCGGCGGCATAGGCGGTTTCGTCGGCACAGTTCATCATAGTGCTGCCGTC
>DPCD01000125.1:516-2836 GCA_003516765.1 Clostridiales bacterium
GCTCGATGTCGTTGGATGCGCCGGTCGTTGCGATGCCGAAGACGATCTGCTCGGCAGCTCTGCCGCCCAGAAGTGTCTGCAGCTCGACGATCAGCTCCTCGCGGCTGGACAGGAACTTTTCCTCCTCGGGCGTCTGCATTGTATAGCCGAGCGCGCCGGAGGTGTGGGGGACAATCGTGATTTTGGATACCGGCTGTGTGTGCTTCTGCAGCGCCGCAACCAGCGCATGACCGACCTCATGATAGGAGACAATGCGCTTTTCCATGTCAGTCAGCACCGTGCCCTTTTTCTCGGTGCCGGCGATGACGACCTCGAAGGAAACGAGAAGGTCCTGCTGGTTGACTGCCTTGCGCCCCTGGCGCACGGCACGAAGCGCCGCTTCGTTGACGAGGTTTGCAAGGTCCGCGCCGACCGCGCCTGCCGTCGCCTGGGCGATTTTGTGAAGATCGACGTCCTCGGCAAGCTTGATGTTCTTCGTGTGGACGCGCAGCGTCTGGTATCTGCCCTGCAGATTCGGACGGTCGACGATGATGCGCCGGTCAAAGCGCCCGGCGCGCAGCAGCGCCTTGTCGAGAATCTCGGGGCGGTTGGTTGCGGCAAGAATGACGACGCCCTTGCTCGAATCGAAGCCGTCGATCTCGGCAAGCAGCTGGTTCAGGGTCTGTTCGCGCTCGTCGTTGCCGCCGAACTTGGAGTCTCTGGTTCTGCCGATGGCGTCAATTTCGTCGATGAAGATGATTGCGGGGGCAACCTTTGCCGCCTGCTGGAAGAGGTCTCTGACGCGGCTTGCACCGACGCCGACGAACATTTCCACAAAGTCAGAGCCTGAGATCGAGAAGAACGGCACGTTCGCCTCGCCCGCGACCGCCTTTGCCAGCAGCGTCTTGCCGGTACCGGGAGAGCCGACCAGAAGCGCGCCCTTCGGGAGCTTCGCGCCGATGGCAGTGTATTTCTGCGGGTTGTGGAGAAAATCGATGATCTCGACGAGCGATTCCTTTGCCTCGTCCTGACCGGCAACGTCTGCAAAGGTGACGCCGGTCTGCTTTTCCATGTAGACCTTCGCCTTGCTCTCGCCGATGCCGCCGAGACCGCCGCCCATCTTCTTCGTCATGCCGCGCATGAGAAGCGAAAACAGCGCATACATGAACACAACCGGCAGCACCCACGAGACGAGGAAGGAAACGATGGGGCTGACCTCCTCGGGGAGCTCGCGGTTATATTTGACGTTTGCCGCTTCGAGCTGATTGGTCAGCGCGGTTGTGTCCTGATTCGGAATCAAGCCCGTGTAGTAAAGCCGCTGCTGGCTCTTCGGCTTTTCTGCCTGGTCCTTTGTGAGAATGACAATGCGGTCGTCCGACTGGAACTCGACCTCGCTGATTTGATCGCTTGCGAGCAGCTCCTTGAACTCGGTGTAGGTGATCTCCGTGAGATAGGCGTTGGAGATGGTGGTATAGAGGGAATTGATCAGCAGCGTCGCAATCAGCGCCGCCACGATCAGCATAACAATCCGCCGGGCTTTCCGGTTTTCGTCGTCGTTTCCGGGCTGCGGACCTTTTGGATTGCGGCGGTTGGGGTCGTTACTCAAAATGGCACCTGCTTTCTGTTGGGAAATCCCAAAAGCCGCGCAAGGCGCGGCGTCTTTGTTTTGAACATCTTAACACAAGGACCCGGGATTTACAAGAATCCGGTATTTTCCGAACGGTAAATTTTCTGTGAATTTCCTGCGGATTTATGGTTGTGTCCGGCGGGCAGAACTGGTATAATATATGTTGGATTATTTTAATGGGGGCGTATGGGTATTGCGCTGCCCCGAATTGGAGATACAAATGGACGAAAAAAGAAACGACAAACCCGGACGCGGCGCGAAACCGAACCGCCGGGAGGACCGCAAGCGCGATTTCAGCCGCCGCGAGCGGGAAGACGCGCCGGAAAATATGCTAGAGGGCAGAAACGCCGTTACCGAGGCGCTTTCCGCCGGCAGAACGATCGACAAGCTCTTCGTTGCCGACGGCGACACCGACCGGGCGCTGGCGCGTATCTGCGCGATGGCAAAGGAAGCCGGCGCGGTGGTGGTTCCGACGGACCGGCGAAAGCTCGATTTCATGTCGGCAACCGGCGCACACCAGGGTGTGATTGCCATGGTTGCGGCGCATGACTATGCCAGCATCGACGATATTCTGAAAAAAGCGGCGGACGCGGGGGAACCGCCCCTGATCGTGATCTGCGACGAGTTGTCGGACCCGCATAACCTCGGCGCGATTATCCGCACCGCGGAGTGCGCAGGCGCGCACGGGGTCATTATTCCGAAGCGCAGAAGCGT
>DPCD01000125.1:3046-10712 GCA_003516765.1 Clostridiales bacterium
GGCAAGGCATCGGCGGGCGCTCTTGAATATCTGCCGGTTGCGCGCGTGTCCAACATTACCGCGGCAATCGATACGCTCAAAAAGGCGGGCGTCTGGATTTACGGCACGGCGGCGGAGGGCAGTACGACGCTCTACAAGGCGGACCTCAAGGGCGCAGCTGCCATCGTCATCGGCAACGAGGGACAGGGCATGAGCCGCCTGGTTTCCGACAGCTGCGACTTCAAAGTCAGTATTCCCATGAAGGGCAGTATTTCATCCCTCAATGCATCTGCCGCAGCAGCGATCATGCTGTACGAGGCGGTGCGGCAGAGAAGCGTATAACAGGAGCAGCGCATGAAGAAGCAATCGCAGGATCTGACGAACGAACAACTGCATATCGAAGATGCTGCGGCTGTGCAGGAAGAATATTCCCTCGAGGATATCATGAATGAATTCGGCGGCTGGAGCAAGCGATCAGAGCCAAAGACGCCGCCGCTTGATACAGCGCAGACTTTGCCGGAGCAGAAGCCGGAGCAAAGGACGCCGGCAGAAGAAGCGGACGCACCGGACACGAAAATTGTCCGGTTCCCGGCGCAGGCAAAGCGCTTCCCGGAAGAAAAAGAGGAAAAGCCGCCCAAAAATCCGGCGGACTTCACCGGGCAGACCATCCGTTTTACGCCGATCCGGGAGGAACAGACGCAGCAGGCGGAAAAGCCGAAAATCTGGACCTATCAGGCAGAGCCGGACCCGGAGCCCGCGCCGCCGAGCGATCCCAAAGAGGCGAAGAAGGCGGCACGGCGCGCGCAGCGCGCGCAAAAAGAGGCGCAGAAGCGGCGCAGGCAGCTGGAGCGCCATCAGAAGCAGCAGGCAAAGCGTGCCGAGCGCCGCAAAGAGCAGCCCGAGCGCGAGTTTGCGGACTGCCGCGCGGCATACGCTTATTATGCGCAGGGGACGTTCCAGCGGCTGCGGCTGTTTGTGAGCGTGCTTCTGGCGCTTGTGTCGATCGGGCTTTGCTACGCGGCAAGCTACCCGATCGGAAGCTACGATTTTACGGCGAACGCAGAGAGTCTTTCGCGCATTCTCCTTATTATAATGGTTGTGCAGGCGTTTGTCGCCTGGGATGTGGCGCTGCGCGGCGTGCGCGCGGTGTGCAGACTCCGCTTTGACCACGCGAGCATGCTGCTGGTGCTGACGATTGCCTGCGCGGTGGACGCGGTGATTGCCATCCGCGACGGGCGCATTGCGTTCTGCCCGGCGGTGACGCTGCAGTGGTGTGCAGCGCTGCTGGGAGAGTATTCGATGCAGCTGGCGAAGCTGCGCACGCTCAAGGCTGCCTGCTCGATGAACGAGCCGAAGGCGGCGGTCCGGGAGGAAAAGGCGTGGCATGGCGAGGACTGCATTTTCAGAAGCGACGCAAAGCCGGAGGAATTTGTCCGTGAGCTGGAAATTCCCGATGCGGGCAGTCGGATGATGCGCATTTACGCGCCGGTTCTGACGCTTGTAACGCTGGGGCTTTCTATATTAAGTATGCTTCAGGCGGAAGACAGCTTCCTCTGGGCATGGACGGCGCTGATGATTGCAAGCTTCCCGACGGGCATGTTTTTGAGCTTCTCGCGCCCGTTTGCCGCGCAGGCAAGGCGGCTTTCGCGCGCGGGCGCGGCGGTCGGCGGCTGGTACGGGGCAAGAATGCTCGGCGGCGAGTGCGGCATTGCGATTGAAGACGCCGACCTGTTCCCGCCGCAGAACGTCACGCTCAACGGCATGAAGATCTACTCCGACCGCTCGGTCAGCCAGATCATCGGCTTTGCAAACGCCGTGGTGCAGACGGCGGGAAGCGGTCTTGCGCCGCTGTTTGAGGAAATCATGCACAACCAGAACGGCAGGCACTACGGCGTCGATACTTTCCGGCGCTACGAAGGCGGCGGGCTCGGCGCGGAGATTCGCGGCGATGTGATTCTGATGGGCTCGCTCGGGTTTATGAAACTCATGCGCGTGCATATGCCGGAGGGCGCGCGCGTCAAGCAGGCGGTGTATCTGTCGGTGAACGGCGAGCTTGCGGCGGTATTTGCGCTGAGCTATGCTCCGGCGACGAATGTGAAGGCGTGCCTGCAGGCGCTGGCGCGGTGTACGGGTCTGACCCCGATCCTCGCGACGCGCGATTTTATGATCACGCCGCAGTTTCTGAAGCATCGCTACAAGCTCTCTCCGGACCGCATCGAATTTCCGACCGTCGAGGAGCGGGCGCGGCTGTCTTCACCTGACGCGGTCCAGGAGCCGCGGCAGGGCGCGCTTCTGGCGCGGACCGGCTTTTCCTGCTTTTCCATGGCGGTCGCGGGCGCGCGCGCGGCAAGAAGCGCGGCTATTGCGGCAATTGCCGTGACGTATGCGGCAAGCGTGATGGGGCTTCTGGTGCTGTTTTTCCTGACATTCATCGGCTCGACGCTGGCGGTGTCGGCATGGAATCTGCTTTTGTACACGGTTTTGTGGCTGATTCCAGAGCTCTTGATCACGTCCATGACCGCCAAACGCTGAGAGCGCGGCGCAGTTGTGAAAAAATGGGGCAGATTTTATCTGTTTGCACAAGATAGTAATTGCAATCCGCTCCGGATTCGTATATAATGAAATTTAAGAGTCGGCTGAAAAGTGAACTGCCGAGGGCTTGGTGCGCGCATGTGCCGGGCCGTAGAAAGGAGAAAATTTGACTATGGGCTATACTGCCAATGACATTCGCAACATCTGCCTGCTGGGTCACGGCGGCGACGGCAAGTCCGCGCTGTGTGAGAGCATGCTCTTTACGACCAAGGCGATTACCCGTCTGGGCAAGCGCGCGGACGGCACGACCGTTTCCGACTTCGACGACGAAGAGAAGAAGCGCCAGTATTCCATCTCGACGTCCGTCATTCCGGTGGAGTATAACAAGTGCAAGATCAACGTTCTCGATAACCCCGGCTACTTCGACTTTGCCGGTCAGATCGTGCAGTCCCTGCGCGTTTCCGACGCGGGTCTGATCTGCCTGACCGCGAAGAGCGGCATCGGCGTCGGCACCGAAAAGGGCTGGAAGTACCTCGCAAAAGCCGGTCTTCCCGCAATGTTCTATGTCTCCAAGCTCGACGAGGAGCATGCGAACTTCTTCAACGTCTTCGACAGCCTGCGCGAGATGTTCGGCGCTTCTGTCATTCCGTTCACCTTCCCGATTCTCAAGGGCGAGCAGGCAGTTGGTCTGGTTGATCTGATCGAGAAGAAGGCGTATGACGCCAACGGCAAGGAAATCCCCATGCCCGCAGAGGCTGAGGAAAAGATCGAAGAGTACATGGCAGAGCTCAACGAGCAGGTCGCCGAAACCGACGAAGCGCTCATGGAAAAGTTCTTCATGGAAGAGCCGTTCACCGAGGAAGAGCTCCTGACCGGCATTAAGGCAGGCATCCGCGACCGCAGCGTCACGCCGGTGTTCTGCGGCTGCGCCTACACGGGTCTTGGCACGACGAACCTGCTGTCCAACCTCGTCAAGTTCGCGCCCAACCCCCTCGAGGGCAAGGCAATGACGCAGGTCGACGAGGAAGGCAACACCAAGGAATTCAAGGTTGACCCGAAGGGCAGCCCCATGGTCTTCGTATTCAACACCCTTGCTGACCAGTACGGCAAGAACTCCTACTTCAAGGTCATTTCCGGCGACGTCGAGGACACCATGTCCTTCGTCAACGTCCGCACGGGCGACGCCGAAAAGCTCGGCAACATGTTCTTCCCGAAGGGCAAGGACAACACCAAGACCTCCAAGATCTGCTGCGGCGACATCGGCGTGTTCACGAAGCTCGCCTCCGTCAAGACCGGCGATACCCTGGGTCTGGCGGGCAAGACCGTGACGATCGCGCCCATGAAGTACGACGAGCCCATGTACAAGATGGCAATCTACGCCAAGGTCAAGGGCACCGAAGATAAGATCGCTGCCGGTCTTGTCAAGCTGAACGAGGAAGACGCTTCCTTCACCTACGGCAACGATCCCGAGACCAAGGAACTGATCCTCTCCGGCGCGGGCGACATGCAGCTGTCCGTCCTGATGGCAAAGCTCCAGAGCAAGTACAAGGTCGAGGCTGTTCTCAAGCCCGCCAAGATCGCATACCGCGAGACCATCAAGAAGAAGGTCGAGATCCACGGTCGTCACAAGAAGCAGTCCGGTGGTCACGGTCAGTTCGGCGACGTCTACATCCGCTTCGAGCCGCAGTCCGAGTCCGAAGAAATGATCTTCGCGGACGAGACCGTCGGCGGCTGCGTGCCGAAGAACTTCATCCCGTCGGTTGAAAAGGGTCTTCGCAACTGCGTCGGCAAGGGCGTTCTCGCCGGTTACCCTGTCGTGTTCCTGAAGGCGACGCTGTACTTCGGCTCCTACCACCCCGTCGACTCCTCCGATATGGCGTTCCAGACCGCTGCCGGCATCGCCTATAAGGAAGGCCTTCCCACCGCTGGTCCGACGCTCCTCGAGCCGATCGGCGAACTGAAGGTTCTCATCCCCGACGCCAACATGGGCGATGTGATCGGCGACCTCAACAAGCGCCGCGGTCGTGTGATGGGCATGAACCCCGATCCCGAGAACCCCGGCTATCAGACTGTCGAAGCCGAAGTTCCGATGGGCGAAATGAGCTCCTACACCATCGACCTGCGCGCCATGAGCCAGGGTCGCGGCAGCTATACGCTGAAGTTCGTCCGTTACGAGGAAGTTCCGCAGATGAATCAGGCAAAGATCATCGAGGACGCCAAGAAGGACGAAGAAGAGGGCTAATCCGATTTTCAAATTCCCCGGTTCCGTTGGAGCCGGGGAATTTTCTGCGTGCAACAAAACCTTGCGTGACAAATCAGGCACGATATGGTATGCTTTTTGCAAGAGGTGAGACCATGGACCGCTTTACGCAGAATCTCCGGCGCGCCCGGAAAGCCGCAGGGCTGACCCAGCAGCAGCTGGCGGACCGGCTCCATGTCACGCGCCAGAGCGTCAGCAGCTGGGAGCTCGGAAAAACCGAACCGGATTTGCAGACGCTGACAGAGCTGGCGGAGGTTTTCGAAACCGACGCAGGCTCGCTTCTGGGGGAAGCCGGAAGACCGGCTTATCCGCGCCTGCAAAAACGCTTCGTGACCGGCTTTGCTGTCTGCGCGGGCTTGCTTCTGATGCTGTTCTGCCTGGAGCTGGGGCTTTTTTCGTATTGGAGAAAGCTCCATGATTATGGCGCGATGCTGTATGCGGCGCTGTGGAAGCTATCTGTGCCGCCGCTTCTGTGGTATTCTTCTGGGGTGGGCGCGGTGTGCTTTTTCGCGATGTGGTCGCCCGTCCGGTGCGGAAAACAGGCGAGGCTGGCGCTTCTGCTTGCGGCGCTGGCGCTGGGCTTGCCGGTGCTTGCGCTGATGGCGCAGTACCTTGCCGTTGCGCTGGGAAACCTCGACGGTGTGCGCGTCTGGCTTGCACCGCTGCTTCGAAGACCTGCGGGACGAATCGCAATGCAAATCATTCTGCCGGGGCTAAGCGGCATCTGTACGGGGCTTTTTGCCTGTTCGGAAAGGAGCGTTTAAAATGGGCTTTTGGTTTTTCATGCTGGCAATGAATCTGATTATCCCGCTGAGCATGATCTTTCTGGGAAAGTATTTCTCCAAACGTGCGCCGGGACAGATCAATATGCTCTTTGGCTACCGTACGGCGCGTTCGATGAAAAATCAGGACACATGGCAGTTCGCACATCATTATTTTGGAAAGCTGTGGTTTAAGATGGGACTTTGGCTGCTTGTTTTGACCGTGGCGGCGATGCTGCCGGGACTCGGGAAAGACGCAGATGCAGTCGGAAAGCTCGGCGGATTACTTTGCCTTGTACAGATTCCGGTGATGCTGTATACGATTTTTCCGACTGAGCGGGCGCTCAAAAAGACGTTTGACAAGGACGGCAACAGAAAAAAGACTTAAAAAAGCAGCATCCGAAAAACGGATGCTGCTTCGCTATTTACGAAATCAGGACGGCTGCGCCGTAGCGACGCCGCGCTTCGCTAAGCCCTCGGAGAGAATCTTGTGCGCATAATCGCCGATTTCCACAGTTGTCTTGAGACTCGCAACGGTTTCTGCAGGAATCACGTCCAGCACGTCGAGGTTGACATCCGTCCGGCGGCGGAACATATTTTTGAGGATCGCCTTTGTGTTCGACAGCGCGCAGACGACAATCGGAACGTTTGCCTTCTGCGCAATTTTGAACGCGCCGTTGCGGAAGGGCTGCAGGAGCCCGGATTTGCTCGTTCCGCCCTCGGGGAAGACGGCGATGGAGGCTTTGTCCTCCTTCAAGAACTGAATCGCCTTCAGGATTGACTTGAGCGCTTCGCGGTCGTTGTTGCGGTCAAGCGGCAGGCAGAGAATCTTTCGCATGACCTGCGCGACGAGGAAGAGAGAGAAATTTTCCGTCTTCGAGATGAACGCCAGTTCCGCCCACGGCATCGCATAGTAGAAAACGATCGGGTCGAAGGCGAACAGGTGGTTGGAGATCAGTAAGAACCGACCCTTGCGCGGCACCTTATCCAGCCCCGTCACATGCACCCGCACGCCGCCGAGATCAAAGGCGAGCCGGCTGAACTGGTTGAGCAGAAACCGGAAATATGGACTCGGCTTTTCCACCAGCTTTTTGGGATCGACAAACAGGCACGAGACCACCAGCACCAGCAAAAACAGCAGCACCAGTCCCAGAAAGCAGCCGAGAAACAGCAGCGGCAGCTGCCACAGAACCGCCCAGCCGGCAAACCAGTTGCATGCCGCACTGACGGCGGCAGAAAAAACAGCGCTCAATGTGAGCAGAACATAGACCATGAAAGAAAGACCTCGATTGGAAACAGATTCACACCGCCTTTTAGTATACTGCAATCGGGCGCAAAAAGACAACCTTAATTTTCTGTTTCCAAAAAGTTTACAAATAGAGCGCCCGCCAGAAAATCCGGCGGGCGCTTCCAGGTGCAAAACCTCGCAGAGTTTCGCCCCGTAGTTGAGGCGCATTCCCTCACGCAAAATAGCGAAGCTATTTTGCGTGAATTAAAGCTTCTGCTGCGAAAGCCAGATGTCCATGATCAGACTGTGCGGCAAAATTTTCACCAGCGCCATCTGCGCGCGTGCGATGAAGCCGAATTTGCTGACATCCTTGCCGCGCTTGGCATCACGCCACGCTCGTGCGACGATCTGCTGCGGCTCATACATGGCGGCGTATTTTTTGACGACGGGTTTTTCTCCGTCGATTACCGCGTGGTCAAAGAACTCTGTCTTCGTCCAGAACGGGCAGACTGCCATGACGGAAATGTCCTTGTCGTCCAGCTCCCGGTTGAGCGCGCGGCTGTAGCTCAGGACGAACGCTTTGCTTGCCGCGTAGACGCCGATATAGGGCACCGGCTGACAGGCGGCGACGGAGGCGATGTTGATAATCTGCGCGCCGGCGTGCATGTAGGGAATGGTCAGCTGGCACATTGCCATGAGCGCCTCGCAGTTGAGGTCCACCATGTTGAGGTTCTGGGAGAGCGGCGTGTCGCAGGTAGCCTGAAACTTTCCGTAGCCGCTGCAATTGACGAGCAGCTGCACGTTTGCCTGCGCGTTTTCCAGCAGCTCTGCATAGTGCCGGAAGCTTTCCCGGTCGGTCAGATCCAGCGCAATCGGGCGCACCGGGAAGGGGACCGTCTCCTGCAG
>DPCD01000125.1:10923-14711 GCA_003516765.1 Clostridiales bacterium
GGGAAGGGGACCGTCTCCTGCAGGCTTTCCAGCCGGTCCAGGCGGCGGGCAATGACCCAGACCTCGTCAAACGTGTCGTAGGTGTTGATGGTCTCGGCAAAGACCTTGCCCATGCCGCTCGACGCGCCGGTGATGATGGCGATTTTTTTCATATCGAAAGACTCCTTCCGGAAGATAAGTTCGCAAAACACGGAAAAATCCGAGATTTTTTATAGTATACCACACAAAAGCATTCCATGCAAGTGCGCACAAATGCACGAAAGCCGCCGCAGAGTATCCGCGGCGGCTTGGGAGAATGGTTTATAATTCAGGTCCCTGATTGTTGTAGCTGTTGGGGCGGTTATGCTGGGAAGGGTTGTAGGTGAAATTCGGGAACGTGGTGGTCGCGCCGTTCGAGCGCTCGTAGCAGATCTGACGGTAAAAGCTGGCGCGCGCCGCTTCTTCATACGGGCGCAGCCACAAAGAGCCGATGCCGAGTGTAAGCGCACACAGAAGTCCCCATCCGATGAAACTCAGCTCCAGACAGAACAGCCGCCACTTGTTGCCCTGCATGAGATCCTTGGAGGCTTTGATCGCGTCCATCGGGCGAAGACCGGGATGTTCATAGAGAATATAGGGCGCCATGGCGTAGCTGTAGCCCGCGATGATGCCAGGGATGATCAGAAGCAGCGTCCACAGGGTAACAAAGATTGCAGTCAGCAGCGACAGCAGAAAGCCGTCTCCGAAGCGGTGGAATTGGGAAAAGAGATCTGAAACCTGCGCGTCCTTGTGGTCAATGAGCGCGAGGTTGAATTTCGCGTAGCCAAGCTGGACCGTGCCGCCGATGACGAAGCAGACGAGCGCGTAGATCGATAAAAGCGTGCCGAAAATGATCAGTGCGGTCCAGACAAAGTCGGGAATTTCATAATGTCCGCCGCTGCTCTGGATAAATTCGCCGGCGGAGCTTCCGACAGAGCTGCCGCCGCTTCCGCTGCCGCCGGAGCTTGCCATGGTTCCGCCGAGCAGCGCTGCGAGAAAGCCCGTCAGAACGGCAATGCCCCAGCGACCTGCGAGCGCCTGCCGGGCAAGGGCGCGGAAATCTCTTGCTTTCATAAAATCCTTCCTTTCTTTTTCTCGTTCTTTCTTTTCCAGATTCATTATAAAGGATATGCTGCCGGGTGACAAGCAATTCCGGAAATTTAAGAACTTCTTATGATTTTATGACGAAGAAGCCCGCCCACTGGTTCCCCAATGGACGGGCAGAAGGCTTACATTTTTTCGGGCGCGCTGAAGCCCAGCAGATCGATGCAGGTTTCCAGAACGCGGCGTGTGAGGTCCATGAGCGCGACATAGCTGGCTTTTTTCGCTTCATCGGGCTCGGAGATGATCTTCACATCGTGATAGAACTTGTTTGCCGCACCGGCAAGCTCGTAGATATACGCGCAGATCTCGTTCGGCGCAGAGTTTTTATAGCTCGACGTCAGGCTGTCTGCAAGGCGCGAGAGAACCAGCATGAGGTCCTTCTGCTGGCGGCTTTCCGGCGGCAGCAGCCTGCAGTCCGCGACAGAACCGTCGTATTTTGCAAGAATCGACTTGATGCGGACGATGGTGTAGAGAATATACGGACCCGTGTTTCCCTCGAACGAGGAGAAACGGTCAAGGTCGAAGACATAGTCCTTCGTGGCAAGATTCGACAGGTCGCCGTATTTCAAAGCTGCCATCGCGATTTTCTTTGCGGTCTCGGGAAGCTCTTCGTCGGAGACGGTCTGATTTTCCCTGATCTTTTCGGTCACATAGTCGGTGATCTCGCGAATCAGAACCTCCAGACGCATGACGCCGCCCTCGCGCGTTTTGAAGGGCTTGCCGTCCTTGCCGTTCATCGTGCCGAAGCCGATGTGGGAAAGCTCGGTCTGCGGGGGAACCAGCTCCGCCTTTCTTGCCACGCGGAAGACCTGCTCAAAGTGCAGGCTCTGGCGCTTGTCGGTGAGATAGAGAATCTTTCCGGGGTGGAAGTCCTGCTGGCGCTGGACGATGGTGGCAAGGTCGGTCGTTGCGTAGAGCGTTGCGCCGTCGGATTTGAGAAGAATGCACGGCGGAATTTCCTTCGTGTCGGTTTCTTCCTGCACGGGAACGACAAGCGCACCGTCAGACTCGACTGCCAGATGCTTGTCCTCGACGATTTTGAGCATCGTGGGGATATACGCCTGCGCGTCCGACTCTCCGAGCCATACATCGAAGCTGACGTTGAGGTTTTCGTAGTTCTTTTTGAGGTCCTCGACCGAAACGCGCATGATCTGCTTCCACATGGCGCGGTAGCCGCGCTCGCCCTGCTGGAGCAAATATGTCGCGTTGTGCGCCTTCTCGGCAAACTCTGCATCGACCTTCGATCTTGCGCTTGCCTCGGGGTAGATTTTTTCCAGCTCCGAGATCGTAAAGGGCGCTTCTTCGGGATACTCGCCCGTATAATCGGGGTCAAAGTAGCAAAGCTCGGGGCGCTGCGACTGCACCTGCGCAATGATCAGACCCATCTGCAGCCCCCAGTCGCCGAGATGAATGTCGCCGATGACATGGTTTCCGAAGAAGCGGTAGATGCGCTTGATGGATTCTCCGATGATGGCGCTGCGCAGGTGTCCGACATGCAGCGGCTTTGCCACGTTCGGTCCGCCGTAGTCGACGACAATCGTGCGGGGATTCTGCTCGGGCTGGACGCCGAAGTGCTCGGCAAGGTTCATTTCTGCGACATAAGATGCCAGAAACTCTGCCGAGAGCTTGAAGTTCAGAAAGCCGGGGTTTACCGCCTCGACGCTTTCAAACATCGCACAATCCGTCAGCTGCTCTTTGACCGCATTTGCAATCTGGATGGGCGCCTTGTGGTAGACCTTTGCCGCGGGCAGCGCGCCGTTGCACTGATACTCGCACAGGTCCGGGCGGTTCGACAGCGTCGCCTTGCCGTAGGCAGGGTCGAAGCCCGCCTTCGAGAATGCGCCGGAAACCTCCCGGGAAATCAGATCAATCAGGACATTCATATACATACACCTTTCGTATTGGCAATTGCTCATAGATTTTACTATTATAACAAAGCATGTTCCAAAAGTACAGTCCGAAACCGCCGGTTCAGGTCAAAAAGAGCCTCGTTGTAAGGCACGCCATGAAAAAGCCCGTAAAATCTGCAAGCAGCGCGGCAAAAACCGTATGGCGCGTGTCGCGGATGCCGGCGGAGCCAAAATAGATGCTGATGGTATAAAACGTCGTCTCGGTGCTGCCCAGCATGACGGCAGCGGTCTTTCCGATGAGAGAGTCGACCCCATAGGTCCTCATCAGCTCCGCGCCGACCGCGAGCGCTGCGCTGCCGCTTACCGGGCGGACCAGCATCAGCGGCGCCAGCTCCGGCGGCATGCCGAGAAAGCGGAAGACGGGCGCAAGCGCCTGCGCCATCCAGGCAAAAAAGCCGCTGCTGCGGAGCATGGAAATGCCGGTGAGAAGCACAATCAGGCTCGGGGCAATGGAAAGAAGCGTCGAAAGTCCTTCGCGCGCGCCGGAAAGCAGCAGCGCATACACATCCTGCTTCCGGATAAGCGCATACAAGCTTATAAATGTAAGAAGAAGCGGAACCAGCAGCTCGGTCATGCGGCATCCTCCAGCAAAGCTGCCGCCAGCAGCCCTACCGCGACCGAGCAGACGGAGCTGACCCACACGGCAGGAAGGATTTCAAAGGGGCTGTCTGCGCCGAGACCGGCACGCAGCGCGGCAACGGTGGTCGGCAGCAGCTGCACCGAGGCGGTGTTCATGACGATCAGGCGGCACATTTC
>DPCD01000183.1:0-922 GCA_003516765.1 Clostridiales bacterium
AAACAGCATCTGCTCGGCGTTGACCTGATTTTTTGCGCAGCCAAGGCTGATCATGCCAATGCTCTGGCTCATTCCATGTCCTCCCATGTGTCTTCTTGCGTCTGTTCCAGCGAGAGCGACGCCTCATACCGGCGCAGCCCCGCCTGAATGTCGTGATAGCTGTGACCGCGCCGCAGCAGCGCGTCCACGGTTTTCTTGATCTGCTTTGCATCGAGCGTTCTGCCATCCAGCTTCCGGCGTAAAAATACATCAATCGCGCCGTCCATCTCCGGCAGATCTTCCAGTGCCTCGTCCCAAAGCTCCTTTGGGATGCCTTTTTCATAGAGGATGCTTTTTGCGCGCGCGGCGCCGTAGCCGCGTAGGCAGGCGCTTCGCACCAGCTGCTTCGCCGTTTCCAGATCGTCGATCAGATGCAGCTCCTCCAGCCACGCAACCGCCGCCTCGGCATCTTCCTCGCTTTCACCCTTCTGGACCAGACGCTTTTGCAGTTCCTTTTTGGAAAGCCCGCTTGCCGTTAAGATGCGGACCGCGCGCTCCTTGCACGAGGCGAGACTCTGCGCGTTCTCAAGCGCCAGAAACACCTCCGGTGTGACCTCTACGCCGGGCGTTAAGCCCAGCTCCACCACTTTAAATGCCGGAGCTTTGAGCCGCTTGCCGTCTTCAAAGATCAATCGCAGATAATTCGGAGAATCCAGCGGTTCGAGCTTTTCAAGTTTCATCGTTAAAATCGTCTGCCGACACGTTCACCGCTTTGCTCGCCGGTGCAATGGGCGGCTTTGCGCGGCTGCCCTGCAGCTTCCACATATTCTCGCGGACCTCCTGCTCAATGCGGTCCGCCACGTCGGGATGCTCCTGCAGATAGAGCTTTGCGTTGTCTCTGCCCTGTCCGATGCGCTCGTCTCCGATGGAGAACCAGCTGCCG
>DPCD01000183.1:1147-3112 GCA_003516765.1 Clostridiales bacterium
CTCCGATGGAGAACCAGCTGCCGGACTTGTTGATCAGGTCCAGCTGCACCGCAAGGTCCACCAGCTCTCCCCACTTGGAGATACCTTCGCCGTACATGATATCGAAAATTGCCTCTTTAAAGGGAGGCGCAACCTTATTTTTGACAATCTTGGCGCGCGTGCGGTTGCCGACGATCTCGGTGCCGTTCTTGATCGCCTCGGTCCGGCGGATATCGATCCGCACGGAGGCGTAGAACTTGAGTGCGTTGCCGCCCGTGGTCGTCTCGGGGTTTCCGTACATGACGCCGATCTTCATACGAAGCTGGTTGATGAAGATAACAACGCAGTTCGTCTTCGAGATGTTGCCGGCAAGCTTGCGAAGCGCCTGCGACATGAGCCGCGCCTGCAGACCGACAAAGGTATCGCCCATTTCGCCTTCAATTTCCGCACGGGGTGTCAGCGCCGCGACAGAGTCGACGACCACCACATCCACTGCGCCCGAGCGCACCAGCGCATCAGTAATTTCCAGCGCCTGCTCGCCGGTATCCGGCTGAGAGACCAGCATGGAGTCAATATCCACACCGATTCTTGCCGCATAGTCGGGGTCGAGCGCATGCTCGGCGTCTACGAACGCGACCTCTCCGCCGCGCTTTTGCGCCTGCGCCACAATGTGCAGTGCCAGCGTCGTCTTACCGGAGGACTCCGGCCCGTAGATCTCAATGATTCTGCCCTTCGGCACGCCGCCGATGCCGAGCGCTGCGTCGAGCGCCAGAGAGCCGGTCGGAATCGCTTCCACGTTCATCTCCGGGCGGTCGCCCAAACGCATGACCGTGCCCTTGCCGAAATTCTTTTCAATCTGGGAGATTGCCGTCTCCAGTGCCTTTTTCTTATCGCTCAGAGGAGCCTCGGGTTTCTTCTTTTCTACTGCCATAGCCAACAGCCTTCCTTTTCTGTTTTTCTACAGTATAGCACAGGGCACATCATAAATCAAACATTTGTTTGAATTCTTTTCTTCTGCTTAAGCTTCCGGCTTTTTCGCCGAAACGGCGCGCACCACGCCCCGCAAATCCTTGCGCAGCGTCACATCTTCATACCCCGCAGCCTGCAAAAGCTCCGTCAGCGCCGTCTCCTGTCCGAAGCCGAACTCAAAGCAGATCGTTCCGCCGGGGCGCAGCGCCGCGTCAAAGTTTTTGAGAATCGCCCGGTAAAAATCCAGACCATCCGCGCCGCCCTCGAGCGCCAGATGCGGCTCGTATGCCCAGACGGACACGTCGAGCTTTGCCATTTCCTGCGTGGTTACGTACGGCGGATTGGACACGATCAGATCGAACTGCCCCAAAAATCTGGGCGCCGGCTGCAAAACGTCCACAGAAAACGCCGTCACGCGGCTTTTGAGCCGCAGATTTGCCACATTCTGCTTTGCCACGCGAAGCGCCGGCTCTGAGATATCCGCCAATGTCACACGGGCAGTCTCCACACAGTGTGCAAGCGCAAGCCCGATGCAGCCAGAGCCTGTGCACAAATCCAGAACCCGCTGCGGCGCGGGATAGGTTCTCGCCGCCTCGATTGCCAGATCTGTCACAGCCATCGTATCGTCGCGCGGAATGAGAACATCCGGCGTCACAAGAAACGGCAGCCCGTAAAAGCTCCATTCGCCAAGAATATAGGCAAGCGGCTCTCCGGCGAGAATCCGGGCGAGAAACCCGTTCAGCTTCTCTTCAATTTCCTCCGAAGCATAAAGCTCCCGGTCGGCAAGCAGCGCCGCGACGGATTTGCCGGAGGCAAGCGAAAGAAGCTCGCGCGCGTAGACAGAGGCGTTGTCCCCCTGGCTCGGGCGCAGCGCCTTGCGCGCATTTAAGTAAAGCTCGCCGTATTTTTTTACCATCGGTCCGCGCCTTCCTGCTCGGGAAGCACCAGCGTCAGCGCCTCGATGGCGACCTCAATCATGGAGTCGTCCGGCTCATTGGTCGTAAAGTTTTGCAGCCA
>DPCD01000183.1:3386-3578 GCA_003516765.1 Clostridiales bacterium
GAGCGCATTGTCGTGCCGGGCGACGAGGCGGTTGAACTCATACGCAATTGCCACGATAAACGGCAGCATCACCAGCCGCGAAAGCATACGCAAAACTGTATTTCCGATCGGGAAAATGGCGCTGAACACGGCAGAGACCAGAATTGAAATGATAATCACAACGAACAGGAAGCTCGTGCCGCAGCGCGGATG
>DPCD01000183.1:3852-4230 GCA_003516765.1 Clostridiales bacterium
TAGCAGCGGATGGTCTTATGCTCTGCGCCGTGATAGGAAAAAACGCGTTTCATGTCCGGCGTTTTGGAAATAAAAATCATGTAAGCAAGGAAAATAAGGATACGGAACAAGCCCTCAACAAGGCTGCGCAGCACCGCACGCTCCTTCAGCCCCGGGATAAAGCCGGCGAGCAGCGTCGGAAGCAAAATGAAAAGCCCGACCGATAGCGCAATGCCAAGCACAACCGAGAGATATACCACAACCTTTTCGATTTTCTCGGAGCCGATTTTCTGTTCCAGCCATTTTTCAAACTTCGAAGGCTCGCTCGCTTCCTCGGGGAAAAAGTCCGCCGAGTACATGAGCGCCTTGACGCCGCTTACCATCGACGAGCCGAAGTTC
>DPCD01000054.1:0-7962 GCA_003516765.1 Clostridiales bacterium
GCACGGCCGGTGGTTATGATTAAGTAACGGAGGAATGCGCATGAACATTACGGTCTATCTGGGCGCAAAGGAAGGAAATGACCCGGGGCTTAAAAAAGCGGTGCAAGAATTGGGAACGTGGATTGGTTCAAGTGGAAATGCGCTTGTTTATGGCGGCTCGAAATCCGGGCTGATGGGCGCAATTGCAGACAGCGTTCTGGCTGCCGGCGGTGAAGTGACCGGTGTGGAGCCGGAATTTTTCATCCAGGACGAGTTTCAGCACGCCGGTCTGACGAAGCTGATCGTGACGAAGGACATGCCCGAGCGCAAAAGCAAAATGATCGAGCTGGGCGATGCTTTTCTCGCGTTCCCCGGCGGCACGGGGACGTTGGAGGAAATTACGGAGGTTATGTCCAAGGTTTCCCTGAAGCACCTGAATGCGCCGTGCATTCTCTACAATCTGAACGGCTATTATAATGATCTGAAGGCGCTGCTGGATCACATGATCGAAAAAGGACTTTCGTCCAGAGAGCGGCAGGAGGGAATCTATTTTGCTGCGAACCTGGAAGAGATCAAACGGATTCTGGAAGCTGGATAAAGCCGAACGAGCAGATACACAGCGCAAGCCGGTCAAGACTGACGGCAGGCGCAGGTGTGTTTGAGCCAAAAGTGCGCGAAAAACCGCAGTATGCTTGCATACTGCGGTTTTGCCTGTTATTCAGCCTCGCGCCATTTGCGGCAGCGTTTTGCTTTTCTGCGCCGGGTAACGGCGGCGGAAATCAGGAAGAACGCAACCACGGCGGCAATGGCGGCAAGCGTCAGGGTGAGATACAGCGTGGTATTTGCACCTTCGGTTTTGACCGACAGCCACAGATCGTTCATCGTCTGCGTCGCTTCGATGCCAAGCTCCTCAAACGCTTCGCTGCGTTCGAGCACGCTCGGGTCCGGATAAGCAACCGAGCTCGACGTGACCTCCTCGTCCATATACTCCTTCGCGGCGGTTTCCGGCGTGGAGTAGCCGATGTAATCGAGGTTCGCCGCGGACACGTCCGGGCGGCAGAGGAAGTTGATGAACGCCTCGGCGCCTTCTTTGTTCTGGCAGCCCTTCGGGATGCACATGGCGTCCGAGAAGAAATTGAAGCCTTCCTCCGGGAAGCTGAACGCGAGGTCCGGATTCTCTTCGACCATCGTCAGATAATCTCCCGCATAGTAGGGCGCAGCCCATGCCTCGCCGCGCTCTAATTTGTCAAAGATCTGGTCCATGACGTAAGCCTGCAGAACGGGCTTCTGCGTCGCCAGAAGATCGGCAGCGTTTTTCAGCTCCTGCGCGTCTTCGGTGTTGTAGCTGTAGCCGAGCATCGACTCGGCAATGGCAAAGGCGTCGCGGGGGTTATCGAACATGAGAAGCTTGCCGGCGTATTTGCTGTTCCAGAGGCAGCTCCAGCTCTGCGCGTCCTCTTCGGAGATGTATTTTGTGTTGTAGATCAAGCCCACCGTGCCCCAGGTGTAGGGGACGGAATACTTGTTTTCCGGGTCGTAGGACTGGTTGCGGAAGATCTCGTCGATATACTCGAAGTTCGGGACATTGGAAAAGTCGATCGGCTCAAGCATATCCTCGGAAATGAGCTTCGCGATCATATAATCCGAAGGAATGATCACATCATACGACGTGCCGCCGGTTTTGAGCTTCGTGTACATCGACTCGTTGGAGTCAAACGTCAGATAGTTGACCTTGATGCCGGTTTCTTCCTCAAACTCGTGAATGACGTCCATGCTGTCATCGGTGCCGTCAGAGATGTACTGTCCCCAGTTGTAGACGGTGATCTCGTTTTTGGCGGCAAGCGCCGTCGTCGGAAGCAGCGCCAGAAGCAGCGTGAGCATCAGAAAGGAAGTAAGCAGTCTCTTTTTCATCCGCGGACCCTCCTCTGCGCGCCGTGCTGGACGCGCTTTTCGCTGCGCGCCTGCAGCAGATTCATAACCACCATCAGAACCAGAATCACCGCGAACATCAGCGTAAACAGAGCGTAGATCTTCGGCTGGATCGGCTTTTTGGTGTAGTTGTAAATCTCGACCGGAAGGGTGATGAAGCTCGAACCGGTGACAAAGTACGAAATGACAAAGTCGTCCAGGCTCATGGTGAATGCCATCAGAGCGCCGGAGATGATGCCAGGCATGATCTCGTGAATGACGACCTTTGTGAACGCCTGAAACGGCGTGCAGCCGAGATCCAGCGCCGCTTCCTCAAGGTCCGGGTCCATCTGCTGAAGCTTTGGCATGACGTTCAGAATGACGTAGGGGAGGTTGAAGGTGATGTGCGCAATCAGAAGCGTCCAGAAGCCCAGAATGGAGTTGATCTTGAGCATCGTACCCGTGAACGCAAACAAAAGCGCCAGCGCAACGCCGGTCACGATGTCGGGGTTCGTCATGGGAATATTGGTGAGCGTCATGACCGCTTTGCGCATCTGCCCCTTCATCGAGTGGATGCCGACGGCTGCCATGGTGCCGAAGAACGTTGCAAGAAGACTCGACAGAATCGCAATAATCAGCGAGTTTCGCAGCAGCGTCAGAAGCGTTTCATCGCGGAAAAGGTTTGCGTACTGGCGGAAGGTGAAGCCCTTGAAGGTTGCGATGTCGAGACCTTCGTTGAACGAGGCGACTGCCAGCGCGATCATGGGGATATAGAGGAAGATGAAGACCAGAACGGTAATCGTGCGGTTTACGTGTTTCATACCTTTGCCATGACCTCCTCTTCATCCGTCTCGCCGAAGCGGTTCATGATCGACACGCAGACGAAAATGAGAATCATCAGCACCAGACTCATTGCTGCGCCGAGATTCGGGTTATACGCGGTTTTGAACTGGGACTCGATGACGTCGCCGATGAGCGTGGTGCCTGTCGAGCCGAGCTTCTGGGAAATGTAGAAGGTCGACACGGCGGGGACGAACACCATGGTAAGCCCCGAAAGAATGCCGGGACCCGACAGCGGAAGAACAACCTTCGTAAAGACCTGCTTGGGCGTGCATCCGAGGTCCAGCGCCGCTTCAACGAGGCGCTTGTCGATCTTCATAATGACCGTGTACAAAGGCAGAATCATGTACGGCAGGTAGTTATAGACCATGCCGAGAATAACCGCGCCGTTGTTGCGGATGAGGGGCAGCGGAGACAGCCCCAGCGCACGGATGAAGTTGTTGATGATGCCGGTGTCCTCCAGCATCGCGACCCACGCGAGCGTGCGCAGCAGAAAGCTCATGCACATAGGGAGCATGATCAGCATCTCCAGAAAGCGCTGTGTCAGCGGCTTGCACTGCGCGATAAAGTACGCAACAGGGTAGCCGATGACCAGGCAGATCAGAGACGCGAACAGGCTCAGCCAGATCGAGCGCAGGAAGATGGGAAGATACGTTCCCATGGAGGCGAGGTTTGCAAGTGTAAACTCGCCGGTGATGGAGTCGGTAAGCGCGTAGTAAAAGACGATGCAGAGCGGGATGAGCGTAAAGAGAATCATCCACACGATATACGGCGCAGAAAGGAGCTTACTCTTCATCTTCGGCTTCCTCCTGTGCGTCGGCGATCTCGTCGTATTCCGCACTGTAGGACGAATAGTCGCCGTAAAGACCCGAGTATTCACTCTTGTGCATGATGTGAATGTCCTCCGGGTTCAGGCGGATGCCGATGTAGGAGTCGACGGGGCAGTAGTCCGTCGTCTGAATGAGCCACTTGAAGCCCTTGAAGTCGACGATGGTGTCATAGTGGACGCCCTTGAAGGTGACAGACGTCACCGTGCCGCAGAGGTGCCCCTGCTCGGGCGGGACGATGTCGATATCCTCCGGGCGGATGACGACGTCGACCGGCTCATTCTTTTCAAAGCCCTTGTCGACACACTGGAACTTTCTGCCGAAGAATTTGACCAGATAGTCGTCCAGCATCACGCCGTCGAGAATGTTGGACTCACCGATGAAGTCGGCAACGAAGGCGTTTTTCGGCTCGTTGTAGATATCCTGCGGCGTGCCGATCTGCTGGATTTTGCCCTTGTTCATGACGACAATCGTGTCGGACATGGTCAGCGCTTCTTCCTGATCGTGCGTGACATAGATAAACGTAATGCCCATGCGCTGCTGGATATTTTTGAGCTCGTTCTGCATATCCTTGCGCAGACGAAGGTCCAGAGCGCCCAGAGGCTCGTCGAGCAGCAGCACCTGCGGGCGGTTGACAAGCGCGCGCGCGATGGCGACACGCTGCTGCTGACCGCCGGAAAGGGAAGTGACGCGCCGGTTTTCAAAGCCCTTGAGGCTGACGATCTCCAGCATCTCGGTCACACGGTCGTCAATCTCCTCCTCGGAGAGCTTCGCCAGACGAAGACCGAAGGCGATGTTGTCGTATACGTCCAGATGCGGGAACAGCGCGTATCGCTGGAAGACGGTGTTGATTTTTCGTTTATAGGACGGCACGTCGTTGATGCGCTGTCCATTAAAAAACACATCGCCGGACGTAGGCGTCAGAAAACCACCGATAATTCGTAGCGTTGTAGTTTTTCCGCATCCACTGGGACCCAACAATGTGAGGAACTCTTTGTTGTTGATGTACAGATTGATACCGTCGAGAATGGTCTCGCCATCCTCAAATGTCATGGAAAGATTCGACAAGCGAATGAGCTTTTCGGACATTTATCATCCCCCGTTTCGTTACAAATTTGTACATAGGAAATACGCGCAGGCTGTACCCCGACGCGCACTAAGAGAAATATAAATGGTAAGCCCCCCTTTGTCAATAAAAATCGTGAAAAATTCTGACGAAATTTATTGCAAAGAGGGGGCGTTTATCAGGAAAAATACTCAGAGACGAAACTTACGTTCTCGACTTGGAAGGTTTTCCCGTTCAGATACGCGAGACTGCCGGAATCCGTGGTAAAACGGAAGGTGAGCTTGTAGGAATAGAGCGCCTGAATTTTGCGGTCGAACTGCTTGTCGAGCTTGCCGTATTTGCCGTCGCCGAGCAGGGGATAACCGGCTGCTGCCATCTGGGCGCGGATCTGGTGGGTCCTGCCGGTGATCAGTTCGCACTCGACAAGCGACAGCCCGTTTTTCGACTGCAGGACCTTATATCGCGTGGCGCAGGTCTTCGCGCCCTTCTGCGGTGCGCTGGTAACGTAGACGCGGTTTTTGACGGCGTCCTTAAAGAGATACCCTTCGAGCGTGCCCTGCGCGGGCTTCGGCGTGCCGTGGACGATGCAAAGATAGCGCTTGTCAATCTCGCGGTCCTTGATCTTCTGGTTGAGAACGCGCAGCGCCTCGGCGGTTTTTGCGGCAATGACAATGCCGCCGGTGTTGCGGTCGATGCGGTTGCACAGCGCGGGCGTAAACGAGTTTTCCTCGCGCGGGCGCCACTCGCGTTTGGCGTATAAATACGCCTGAATGTGGTCAATCAGCGTCTTGCCGTATTCCGAGCCGTCGTAGGGATGAACCGCCTGCCCGGGCTTTTTGTCGACCAGCAGAATGTTTTCGTCCTCATAGACGATGTTGAGCTTCGGCGCGCTGACCGTGAGGTAGGCGTTTTCCTGCTTCGGCGTGTCGAAAAATTCGTCGTTGATGTAGAGCTGGACGAGATCGCCTTCGCACAGGTGGATGTCGCGCTCGGCGCGCTTGCCGTTGACCTTGATGCGCTTGAGGCGGATATATTTCTGCAGCAGCGACGCCGGCAGCAGCGGAACCGATTTGGAGACGAACCGGTCCAGGCGCTGCCCGACGTCGTTTTTGCCGATGGAAAGTTCCTTCATATCGAATATCTCCTTATAAAAATGGAGCGTTTTGCATTGCAACGTGATTTTATCATGGGAAGGCGGCGGTGTAAAGCGTGGCAGCTCGCAGATTTTTGAAAAAAGATAAAATTTTTTGGAAAAAGCATTTGACTTTCCGGCGTTCTTTCGATATAATATCCATCGCACGATTATGGATTGGAGGGCGCTATGCTGCTGGAACTTCGCAAGCTTATGACAAGCTCCGGCGAGACACTGCCCTTTGAGACGAGCGTCGATTTAAGCGATATGCCGTTTGGCGGCTGCAAGCCGGTGACTGAGCCGGTCCTTGCAAAAGGACAGGTGCGGAACACCGCGGGTGTGCTGGAAATGACCGGCACGGTCGAGACGGTTCTTCACGGAATCTGCGACCGCTGCGCGACGGCGTTCACCCGCCCGGTGCAGTACCCGTTACACGCGGTATTGACTACAGAGCCGGAGAGCGACGATTTTGAAGACCCGTGGGTCTTCGAGCTTGTCAACGACTGCGCGGATCTCGACGACATCGTGACCACCACCTTTGTGCTGAACATGGACAGTAAACTCCTGTGCAGCGAAGATTGCAAAGGACTCTGCTCCCGGTGCGGAGCAAACCTGAATCTTGGGACTTGCGGCTGCAAGCCCGAACCCGATCCCCGCTTTGCTGCCTTACAGCAGTTATTGGACAAAAAGTAGACAATGTGCCTTACGGCATTTCAACCAAGGAGGTGTACCAAATGGCAGTACCCAAGAGAAAAGTATCCCGCGCAAGAAGAGATAAGAGACGCAGTTCCCACTGGAAGCTGGCGATCCCCGGTGTCGTCGCTTGCCCGAAGTGCGGCGAGCCCCGCCTGCCTCACAGAGCATGCAAAGCTTGCGGCTATTACAATGGTCGTGAAGTCATTTCTGTTGAAGCTAAGTAAGTTCGCTCGATACGAGAATGAGAGGGAGGCTGAGTCAGTCTCCCTCTTTTCTTGCTGATTTTGCGCAGCGCGGCTGCTTCTGTGTAAGAGGGAGGTAATATCTATGGCAAAACCGATTGTAGCAATCGTGGGTCGACCGAATGTCGGCAAGTCGATGCTCTTCAATAAGCTGACCGGCAAGCGCATGGCGATTGTGGAAGATACGCCCGGCGTGACGCGCGACCGGATTTACGGCGAATGCGACTGGAACGGGCGCAGCTTTGCCCTCGTTGATACCGGCGGCATTGAGCCGGGCACGAACAGCGAGATGCTGAAATTCATGCGCCGCCAGGCAGAAATCGCCATCGAGACCGCAACGGTCATTATCATGGTCGTGGACGTCACCGTGGGGCTTACCGCAGCCGACAGCGAGGTTGCGGCGATGCTCAAAAAGTCCAAAAAGCCCGTCGTTCTGGCAGTCAACAAGTGCGACCGCACGGGCGGCGTCAATCCGGAGGTCTATGAGTTTTATTCGCTCGGTCTCGGAGACCCGATTGAGGTTTCCGCGGTCCATGGGCACGGCACGGGCGATATTCTGGACGCCTGTGTGGAAAACTTCCCGGACACGGACGATGAGGAATACGACGAGGACGTGATTAAAGTTGCGATCATCGGCAAGCCGAACGTCGGCAAGTCGAGTCTTCTCAACCGCATTCTGGGCGAGGAACGCGTGATCGTTTCCGATGTTGCCGGCACGACGCGCGACGCCATCGACAGCTATTTTGAAAACGAATTCGGCAAGTATCTGTTTATCGATACCGCCGGTATGCGCCGCAAGTCGAAGGTCGACGACGCGGTGGAAAAATATTCGAACCTGCGCTCGGTTTCCGCGATTGAGCGCGCGGACGTGTGCCTGATTCTGATCGACGCTAACGAGGGCGTCACCGAGCAGGACACCAAGGTCGCCGGGCTTGCGCACGAGGCAGGCAAGGCGTGCATCATCGTCGTCAACAAGTGGGACATGGTCGAAAAAGACACGAACACGATGCAGAAGATGACGGATGATATCCGCCGCGACCTGAGCTATATGACCTACGCGCCGGTGCTGTTCATCTCCGCGCTGACCGGTCAGCGGGTCGACAAGCTCTTTGAAATGGTCAACGCCGTATCGAACCAGAACTCCATGCGCATCACGACCGGCATGCTCAACAACATTCTCGAAGATGCCACCGCGCGCGTCCAGCCGCCCACAGACAAAGGACGCAGGCTCAAGATCTACTATATGACGCAGGTCGGCGTCAAGCCGCCGCA
>DPCD01000054.1:8240-21509 GCA_003516765.1 Clostridiales bacterium
TCAAGATCACCATCCGCCAGAAGGGCGACAAGGAAGAAATCTGAAAACGGATTCCCGGCAGAATGGCTTCTGCCGGGAATTTTACAAGGGGGGGGGGAAGAGAGCGTGGTGATTCAGAAAAGCTGCGTGACGCTCCGGGATGGAACCGCCGCAGAACTCCGTAGCCCGGAAATCTGCGACGCAGAGCAGATGATCTCGTATCTTCATCAGACGAGCGAAGAGACGCATTTTATGGTGCGCTATCCGGAGGAATGCGACCGGACGTTGGAGGCGGCGCAAAAGCGTCTGCGGGCAGTTACGGACCATGAAAGAAGCTTCATGCTTGCCGCGTTTCTGGACGGCGAGCTGGTCGGAAACTGCGGTGTCAATGAAATAAGCGACCGATTCAAAATGCGCCACCGCGCCAGTCTCGGCATTTCTATCAAGAAAAAAGCGTGGGGGCTGGGGCTCGGCACGCTTCTGATGGAAAAGGCGCTGGAGCAGGCGAAGGAAAACGGCTTTACACAGGTGGAGCTGGGGGTGTTTGCCGACAACGACCGCGCCCGGCATCTGTACCGGAAGCTCGGCTTTACCGAGATGGGCTGCATTCCGAAGGCGTTCTGTCTCAAGGACGGCACGTATCGCGACGAGGTTCAGATGGTGAAGTTCCTGACGGATTGAGGATTTCTGCACTGCACCCAACGGTTTTGCGGGAAGCACCGCCGGAGCATAGAAAAAGAGCAAGCCGCATGGCTTGCTCTTTCAGCTGCTTGGTAATTAGATTGCGCGCTCAACCTTGTTCGAGCGGAGGCATCTTGTGCAGACGTAAACATGGCGCGGAGTACCGTCAACGATCGCCTTGACACGCTTGACGTTGGGCTTCCATGCACGGTTGGATCTTCTGTGAGAATGGGAGACCTTAATGCCGAACGTAACGCCCTTGCCGCAGATATCGCACTTTGCCATCAGTTGCACCTCCTTGCCATTGGAAAATCAGGTAGTTGCGCCTTAAAGCGCCGACAAATATAATAGCAGATGTCTTTCCAAAATGCAAGTGAAAATTCCAGAAAAAATGAAAAAATTTCTGAATGCCGGACGTGGGAATTTCAAGGTTGCGAAAGTGGGCAAGTTTGGCTATAATACAAGCAGTTGTTATGCTTCTGCCGCTGCACGGCAACAGACGGTGCCGACGGCAGAAGCGGAAAGAGAGGAACAGGCGATGGCATCGACATATTCCGTCCCGCTGTCAGAGCTGGTCAACGAGTTTGATCTGAACTTTTTTTACAAGGCGTCGGACTATGAAAAAATCCACGTCACGGTCGACGATGTAAGCAGACCGGGTCTGCATCTGGCGGGCTTTTTTGATCACTTCGAGCCGATGCGGATTTATGTCTGCGGCACGGTGGAGATGGCATATCTGCAAAAGCTGTCTCACGAGGAGCGGACGATTATTTTCGACCGGTTTCTATCCTATAAGATTCCGGTTCTGATGATTGCCCGAGGCTATGAGCCGATGCCGGAGTGTCTGGAGATGGCTAAAAAATATGATGTGACCGTGCTGGGCTCCCACGCGGCGACATCGTATGTCGTTTCCAGCCTCATCACCTATCTCAAGCAGGCGCTTGCCCCGCGCGTCACGCGCCACGGCGTGCTGGTTGAAATTTCCGGCGAGGGCATTTTGATCAACGGCGACAGCGGCATCGGCAAGAGCGAAACTGCCATTGAGCTGGTCAAGCGCGGGCACCGTCTGATTGCGGACGACGCGGTCGAAATCCGCAAGGTCTCGTCCCGGCAGTTGGTCGGCAATGCGCCCGAGGTGCTGCGGCACTATATCGAGCTGCGCGGCATTGGCGTCATTAACGTTGCAAAGCTCTTCGGCATGGGCGCCGTCAAGGACAGCTGCAACATCGATCTGATCATCAACATGGTGCCCTGGCGCGACGGCGAGGCGTATGACCGGCTCGGCATCGAGACGCAGTATACCGAGATTCTCGACGTGAAGGTTCCATCGATTACCATTCCCATCACGCCCGGACGAAATCTCGCTGTGATTTTCGAGGTTGCTGCCATCAACAATCGCCAGAAGCGTATGGGCTACAACGCAGCGATGGAATTTACCGAGCAGATGAGCAAGTTCTTTGCCAACAAAGACGACTGATTCCGATAAATAGTGGACGCTTTTCAGAAAAGGAATGGAATCCATTATTTGCCGCACAGTGAGTGGACTCTGTGCGGCATTTTGCTGTTTGCTTTTTGCGTGCTTTGTGGTATGATATAAGATGAAAAATTGTACACCCGGAGGCGTTTATGATCAACTGGAAGGAACTTTCAAACGAAATCCGGCAGACTCTGCCGGGCATCAGACTGCTGGAGGAAGAACCGCTTGCCAGACACACGTCGTTTCGCATCGGAGGACCGGCGGCTGTCTTTGCACAGCCGTCGTCCGCAGAGGAGCTGGCAGCGCTGCTGCGGCTGCTGTCTGAAAAAAACATCCGCCCGCGTGTCTTAGGCGCTGGAACCAACGTGTTGGCGCCGGACGAGGGGCTGCGCGAGGTTGTGATCTGCACGAAGGACGCGCTGCTGGGGCTGCGTGATCTTGGCGGCGGAGAGCTGGAAGCGGGGGCAGGAGAGACGCTCAGCAAAACGGCAGTCTTCGCGCGCAATCTCGGGCTTACCGGTCTTGAATTTGCGCACGGCATTCCCGGTACGGTTGGCGGCGGCATCTACATGAACGCGGGCGCTTACGGCGGGGAAATGAAGCAGGCTGCGGACCGGACGACCGCGCTTTCCATGGACGGCGCGATGCGCGTATTTTCGGGCGACGAGCAGGGCTTTTCCTATCGCACGAGCGCATTTGAGAATCTGGATATGATCATCGTCAAAACGGTTTTCCGGCTTTTGCCGGGGCAGACGGACGCAATTGCCGCGCGTATGCAATCGCTTATGGAAAAGCGCCGCGCTTCGCAGCCGCTGGAGCTTCCTTCCGCGGGAAGTACGTTCAAGCGCCCGGAGGGCGCTTACGCCGGCGCGCTGATTGAGCAGGCGCAGCTCAAAGGCGTTCGGGTCGGCGGTGCGTGTGTGTCTGAAAAGCACGCGGGCTTTGTGGTCAACACCGGCGGCGCGACGGCGCAGGATGTGCGCGCGCTGATTGCGCTGATACAGAAGAGAGTGTTTGAGACGTCCGGTTTTTCCTTACAGCCGGAGGTCCGCATCTGGTAGGAGGCTGCCATGCAATTCATTATTATTTCGGGTCTTTCCGGCGCGGGCAAGAGCAAAGCCGCGTCGGATCTGGAGGATCTGGGCTTTTACTGTGTGGACAACATGCCGGCGGAGATGATTCCGCAGTTTGCAAGCCTATGTCTTGCGACAAAAGGGCGGTTTGAAAAGGTTGCGCTGGTGACGGATGTGAGAAGCAGCATGACCTTTGATTCTCTTTTTCAGTCGCTCGACCGGCTCGATGAAATGCACCTGGAATACTCGATTTTCTTCATCGAGGCGAGCACCGAGGTCATCATCAAGCGCTTCAAGGAGACGCGGCGGCTGCATCCTCTTATGCGCGACGGCACGCCCGTTCTGCAGGCGGTCGAGCGTGAGCGGCAGCTTTTGGAGCCGGTCCGCACGCGGGCAAGCGCCATCATCGACACGACGAATCTATCCACAGGCAAGCTCCGCGGCAAGCTCATTGATCTTGTTGCCGGCGGTGTGCGCGAACGGGCGATGCATGTGACGGTTCTTTCGTTCGGCTTCAAATACGGTCTGCCGCTGGACGCGGACCTTGTCTTTGACGTGCGATTTCTGCCGAATCCCTATTACATTCCGGAGCTGAAAACGCAGACGGGGCTCGACGAGCCGGTCCGCAATTTTATTTTCCAGTATCAGCAGACGAAGGATTTTCTGGAAAAGACTGAGGATCTGCTGACATTTCTGCTGCCGAACTACGTCGACGAGGGAAAGACCGATCTGGTCATTGCCGTCGGCTGCACGGGCGGGCAGCACCGCTCGGTGTGCATCGCCAAAGAGCTGTATGACTTTATCTCCAGACGCGGCTACTATGCCAATCTCAGCCACCGGGACATGAACCGCAGCAGGGGGTGACGGCATGGCGGAGTTTGAAAACGTAAGGCTATATGAGCCCAAAAAACGCATGCCGCACATCGTTGCCATCGGCGGCGGGCACGGTCTGTCTGCGATGCTGCGCGGACTCAAGCGCTATACAAAATTTATTACGGCGATCGTCACCGTCGCAGACGACGGAGGAGGCTCCGGCATGCTCAGAGAGGACCTCGGCATGCTGCCGCCGGGCGACATCAGAAACTGCATCATGTCTCTTGCAAATACGGAGCCGACGATGCAGAAGCTGCTCAATTACCGATTTACCGAGGGAAGCCTTGCCGGGCAGAGCTTTGGAAACCTCTTTCTTGCTGCGATGAACGGCATTTCCGGCTCGTTTGACGAGGCGGTCCACCGCATGGGAGATGTTCTTGCCATCACAGGGCGCGTCCTTCCGGTCACGAACCAGAATGTCCATTTAGAAGCGGAATTTGACAATGGCTCGCGCTGCCTCGGCGAGAGCAAGATTTTCTATGCGAAAAAGCTCAACGACTGCCGTATCCGCAAAATCCGGCTCGTGCCCGAGCACCCGCAGCCGCTGCCGGACGCCCTGGAGGCAATTGCGGACGCGGACGTGATTGTGCTGGGACCGGGCAGCTTATACACAAGCATCATTCCGAACTTCCTGGTTGACGGCATTTCGGAGGCGGTCACGCGCGCGCAGGCGCTCAAATGCTACGTGCTGAACATCATGACGCAGGACGGCGAGACCGACGGCTACACCGCTGCCGATCACATCCGCGCGATTTTTGCCCACGCGGGCGCGGGCGTCATGGACGTGTGCATCGCCAATAACCGTAAAGTTTCGGCGGAGTATCTCGAACCGTATCAGAAAGAGGGCGTGCAGCAGCTGCTGGCAGCGCCGGAGGAGGTCGAGCAGCTCGGCGTTGCGCTGCGCGAATTTCCGGTCTGCACGCCGGGGCGCTATATCCGCCACAATCCGGACGAGCTGGCACGAGCCATTTTGTCCGTCTGGCGGGAATTCAGAACCGATTGAGCCGGGAGGAACCATGTCATTTTCATCCAATGTCAAAGCAGAGCTGTGCAAGGACAGCTTGAGCAAAAAATCCTGCGCGGTGGCGGAGGGGTATGGGGTACTGCTGTACTGCAACACCTTCAGCAGCACGGAAATCCGCATCATCACCGAAAGCCGCGACTTTGCGGCGAGACTGCCCCGGCTGTTCAAAAAGGCGTTCGGCATCACGTTCGATCAGGAGCCTGCCGCACAGGACCGGGGCAAGCTGCAGTTTGCCATCTCGTCAGAGGATAAAATCGCAAAAATCTTTGAGACCCTGCAAATGGACCTCAAAGCCAGTCTGACGCTGCACGTGAATTTCGGCATGCTCGAAGAGGAAGCCGAGTGTATGGCGTATCTGCGCGGCGCATTTTTAGCCGGCGGCTCGGTCACGGACCCGGCAAAGCGATACCATCTGGAAATGACGACGTCGCATTACAAGGTCAGCCGCGAGACCTGCGCGCTTCTGATCGAGTGCGGGTTTTCTCCGAAGGAGCTCTCGCGCGGCGGCAACAATATTCTATATTTTAAGCAGAGCGACTACATTGAAGATTTTCTGACTGCCATCGGCGCGCAGGTTTCCGCCATGGGCGTGATGGAGGCGAAGGTCGAAAAGGACCTTCGAAACGGCGTCAACCGCCGCGTCAACTGCGAGACGGCGAACCTCACAAAGGTCGTCGACGCTTCGATGGGGCAGATGGCGGCAATCCGCGCGCTGGAAGAGGCGGGAGAGCTTGATAAACTCCCCGGAAAGCTCCGCGAGACCGCGCTTTTGCGCCGGGAAAACCCGGAGGCAACGCTGCAGGAGCTTGCCGCAATGCTGAATCCCCCCATTACCAAATCCGCCATCAACCACCGCATGCGAAAGCTTCTGGAGCTGGCGCGTGCATTGGAGGAATAAATCTATGAGCTTTGTCCATCTGCATGTCCATACGGAGTATAGCCTTCTTGACGGCGCGTGCCGCATCGCGGAAATTATGGCAAGAGTCAAGGAGCTGGGGCAGGACGCGATTGCCATCACGGACCACGGCGTCATGTATGGCGCGATCGACTTTTATAAGGCGGCAAAGGCGGCAGGCGTCAAGCCCATCATCGGCTGCGAGGTCTATGTCGCACCGCGGACCCGCTTCGATAAGGTGCATGCGCTGGATAAGGAGGCGTATCACCTCGTTCTGCTGTGCGAAAACGAGACGGGCTACCGGAACCTCAGCTACATGGTCTCGCGCGGCTTTTTAGACGGCTTTTATAACCGCCCGCGTGTCGACGTGGAGCTTCTGCGCGCGCATCACGAGGGGATTATCGCGCTCTCGGCGTGCCTTGCTGGTAAATTGCCGCAGCTTCTGATGCAGGGGGACTATGAAGGCGCAAAGAAAGCCGCGCTCGAACACGCGGAAATTTTCGGACCCGATCACTACTATCTGGAGCTTCAGAACCACGGTCTTCCCGAGCAGCCGAAGGTCAACGACCAGCTGGTCCGACTTTCCGAGGAAACGGGGCTGCCGCTCGTTGTGACGAACGATGCGCACTATCTGCGCCAGGAGGACGCGAAGATTCAGGACGTTCTCATGTGCATCCAGATGGGAAAAACCGTGGACGATACGAACCGGCTCAGATTCGAGACGCAGGAGTTCTATCTCAAGTCCGAGGAGCAGATGCGCGAGCTTTTTTCCGCGTATCCGGAGGCAATTGAAAACACGGCGAAAATCGCTGCGCGCTGCAACGTCGAATTTACCTTCGGCAAATATCACCTGCCGGAATTCAAGCTTCCCGCGGGCTACGATTCTCTGACCTATCTGAAAGAGCTCTGCGACAAGGGCTACAAGGAGCGCTACGGAGGCGAGCACCCCGAGTATCGCAAGCAGATGGAATACGAGATCGACATGATCGAGAAGATGGGCTTTACCGATTACTTCCTGATCGTGTGGGACTTTGTGAATTTTGCGAAAAGTGCATGCATTCCCGTCGGACCCGGGCGCGGCAGCGCGGCAGGCTCGATGGTGACGTATGCGCTGCACATCACGGAAATTGACCCGATGAAATACGGGCTGTTCTTCGAGCGCTTTTTGAACCCCGAGCGCGTCAGGATGCCCGATATCGATATGGACTTCGGCGACACGCGGCGCGGCGAGGTGGTCGACTATGTCCGGCGCAAATACGGAGACGATCATGTCGCGCAGATCGTGACCTTCGGCACCATGGCGGCAAGAGGCGCCATCCGAGACGTCGGTAGAGCGCTCAATTTCACCTTTGCAGAGACCGACGTGGTGGCAAAGCTTGTCCCGGCGACGCCGCATATGACGCTCAAGGAGGCGCTGCGCGTCTCGCCGCGGCTCAAGGAAATGTATGAGCAGGACGCGCGCGTGCAGAACCTCATCGATACGGCGATGGCGCTCGAGGGCATGCCGCGCAACACGTCGACCCACGCAGCCGGCGTCGTCATCACGCGCTTGCCGGTTTACGATTATGTGCCGCTGGCGACCAACGACGAGACAACCGTCACCGAATACACCATGACGACGCTCGAAGAGCTCGGGCTTCTCAAAATGGACTTTCTGGGGCTTCGGAACATCACGGTCATCGACGATGCCATTGCCGATATCCGCAAAACAGAACCGGACTTTTCCATGGCGCGCGTCACGGACAACGACCCGAAGGTCATGCAGATGCTGACACAGGGCAGAACGTCTGGCGTGTTCCAGATGGAATCGACCGGCATGACAAGCGTCTGCGTAGGCTTGAAGCCGCAGTCGATCGAAGATCTTTCCATCATTGTCGCGGCTTACCGCCCGGGACCCATGGACTCGATTCCGCGGCTCATTGCCTGCAAAAACGACCCGAAGCTGGTCAAATACAAGCACCCGTCGTTGGAGCCGATTCTTTCCGTTACTTACGGCTGCATTCTGTATCAGGAGCAGGTCATTGAAATCTTCCGCAAGCTCGGCGGATACTCTCTGGGGCAGGCGGACATGGTGCGCCGGGCGATGTCCAAGAAAAAGGTCAAGGACATCGAAAAAGAGCGCGGCGCGTTCCTGCACGGAGACCCCGCGCGCGGCATCTGCGGCTGTGAGGCAAACGGCATTGCGCCGCAGGTGGCAGAGTCCATCTACAATGAAATGTACGACTTTGCAAACTACGCCTTCAACAAAGCGCATTCGGTCTGCTATGCGGTGATTGCCTATCAGACGGCATGGTTCAAGTATTACTATCCGAAGCAGTATATGGCGGCGCTCATGACCTCGGTGCTCGACAGCTCAACCAAAATTTCCGAGTATATCGCCGAGTGCAAGGCGATGGGAATTGCCGTGCTGCCGCCGGACATCAACGAATCCAACGATCATTTTACCGTCGTTCCCGGCGGCATCCGCTTTGGGCTTGCCGCCATCAAGAACATCGGGCGCGGGTTTATCCAGAAGGTGATGGCGGACCGCGCACAGGACGGACCCTATACGGGGCTGGAGAATTTCTGCCAGCGGATGTACGGCACAGACCTCAACAAGCGGGCACTGGAGAACCTGATCAAATGCGGCGCGTGCGACTGCTTTGGACTCTACCGGTCGCAGCTGCTGCAGATCTATGAGGCGGTTATGGACACCGTGGCGGCAGGAAAACGCAAGAATGTCGACGGGCAGATCGGGTTTTTCGACCTCGGCGGCAGCGAGGATACGCCGCCTGTTCCCGAGGTGCATGTGCCGAATATCCCCGAGCTTCCGGCGGACGAGCGCATGAAGCTCGAACGCGAGACGACGGGACTGTATCTCTCGGGGCATCCGATGGACGCCTACCGCGAAAAGCTCCGGGGCGCGAATGTGGTGAGCATCGGCGCAATTCTGGAGAGCTTCTCTGAGCATACGGACGAATTCCAGGACGAGCAGGTTGTAAATATTGCGGGAATTGTCCAGAACGTCAAGATGAAAACGACGAAAAACCAGTCGATGATGGCGTATGTGACGCTGGAAGACGACACAGGCTCGATGGAGCTTCTGACGTTTTCCAATGCGCTGGGGCAATACGGATCGCTGCTCTATGAGACGTCGGCGGTCGTCATTTCCGGGCGCATTTCCGTCCGCGACGACAAAGACCCGCAGATGGTGGTAAACCGCGTCGTCAAGCTCAGCGAGTTCGATGCAAAGAGCGAGGCGCGGCAGCAGTCGGCGCAGTCGCTGGCAGGAAAGACGCTGTATCTCAAAATTGCCCACACGGGGCAGAAGGGCAGCGACAAGATTGTCCCGATTCTAAACATGTTCCCCGGCTCTGTCAAAACCGTTGTCTACTACGCCGACACCGGCGTGCGCATGGGCGGCAGGTGTATGCCGGAGGAAATCATGCTCTCGGAGCTGCGCGGTCTGCTCGGCGAAAAAAATGTCATCCTCAAATGAGGAATATTTTACAAAAGCGCTACACAACCGTAACAATTTGTGATACAATATACGCTGATATTATGTAAAGGAGGGACGGGGCGTTGAAACTGCGAAGATTTTCGCCTGTTTTGCTGGCGGGCGCATTGTGTCTGCTGCTTTCCGGCTGCTTTGTCAAGACGGTCGACGAGCTGTATACGCTGCCCCGGCACTCCGATGAATATGACAATCTGCAGATGGCAATCGACGAGGTGATGGCAGCGGACGGCTGCTCCTACAGCGCGCCTGTCTCCGGCAGCAACCAGCAGTCGGTGCAGCTTGCCGATCTCGACGGTGACGGGGAGGAAGAGGCAATCGTCTTTGCCCGGACCGCGGGAGAAAAGCCACTCAAGGCTTACGTCTTTGACAAAAAGGACGGCGCGTATCAGAACGTTGCGGTCATCGAGGGAAACGGCACGGCGTTTGCGCGTGTGGAATATGTGGACCTCGACGGCGAGACAGGGCAGGAGATTCTGATCGGCAGGCAGCTGACCGATCAGGTGCTGCAGTCGGTGAGCGCCTATGCGTTGGAAAACGGCGAGATTGTCGAACTGATGACGGCAAGCTACAGCCAGTTTACCACGTGCGACCTCGATAACGACGGGCGGGCGGATCTGTTTGTGCTGCGCTTCGACGCAGAGACGCACCGCGGTGCGGCAGAGCTGTACCGGTACCGGAACGATCAGATGCAGCGCGGACCCGAGGTTTCGCTGGCGCACGACGCTGCGTCTGTCAAGCGGATCATGACTGGCTTTGTCGCCTATAATATTCCGGCGGTTTTCGTCACAAGCGCAGCCGAGGAGGACACACTGGAAACGGACGTCTTCATCTTCCGCGGCGGCACGTTCCAGAATTTATCCAGTCTGGATGAGACGCCGCAGACCGTGCGCAATCCGTTTGTCTATGCCTGCGATATCAATTCCGACGGACTTGTGGAGCTGCCGGAGCTGGTTTCGCTCCCGGCGGCGGATGCGTCGGCGGAGACCTATTCGCTCATTCGCTGGTACCGGCTGGGGCTTGACGGCAGCCGAGAGGTGGTTCTTCGGACCTATCACCGGTTTTCCGGCGGCTGGTATGTGGAAATCCCGGAGAGCTGGGACGAGCGCATTACCATCAGCCGCGCAGACGAGGTAGAGGGCGCGCGCGGCGGTCTGGTCTTTTCCAGCTGGAACGGTTCGGCGCCGGCAGAGCCGATTTTTACGATCTACGCCTTTACCGGCGATCGGCGCATGGAGCGCGCACAGGAGGACGGGCGGTTTTTGCTGTTGGAGCAGACGGACGCCGTCTACAGCGCAAGCCTCGGCACGGCAAATCAGGCAAAGAATCTGACGCAGGACGAGCTGCGGCAGATGTTCCATATTATACATGTCGACTGGAATTCCGGCGAGACATAGGGGGGAGAAGCGGCATATGAAAAAAGTATTGATTCTGGAAGATGAGGTCAGTATTCGCAGCTTTGTTGTGATCAATCTCAACCGCGCAGGCTACGAGGTCATTGAAGCCGGCACGGGCATGGAGGCGCTGGAAAAGCTCAAGGAGCATCCGGACGTCGGCGTTGCGATTCTTGATATTATGCTGCCGGATATCGACGGTTTTGAGGTCTGCCGGAATATCCGGGCGACCGACAAGAAAATCGGTATTATTATGTTAACCGCAAGAAGCCAGGAGATGGACAAGGTCACAGGTCTTATGACCGGCGCGGACGACTATATGACAAAGCCGTTCAGCCCTGCCGAGCTGACCGCGCGCATCGACGCGCTCTACCGGCGCATCGGAAGCGACACGCAGTCGGATTCTGTCGAGCTGACACAGGGACCGTTCGTTCTCAATACGAGAAACCGGACGCTCGACAAAGAGGGAAAGCGCATCAAGCTTACGCAGGTCGAATATGCGATCATGAAGCTTTTCATGCAGAACCCCGGCAGAGCGCTCTCGCGCGAGGACATTCTGACGACCGTCTGGGGGCGCGACTATGACGGCGAGCTGAAAATCGTCGACGTCAATATCCGCCGCCTTCGCATCAAGATTGAAGACGACACGGCAAACCCGGTCTATATCACAACCGTCTGGGGCTTCGGATACAAATGGGGCGTCTGAGCGAAAAAATCAAAAGCGCCGCGCCGAAGCGCCGGAAGCTTGCCGGGCTCGAACGGCGCTGGCTGGTCAACAACGTCAGCGTCATGGTCGTGCTGGCGGCGCTGTGCGTGACGGCAATCACGCTGAGTCTCGGCGCGTACTATTACTCCAACGTGCGCTCGGGGCTGGAAGCGAAGGCAAAGACCACCACCGACTTTTTCAGCAACTACATCAGCCAGAGCTACAACGAATACTACCAGTCCTGCATCCAGTTTGCCCAGACCTTTGAGGAAAAGGACCGATTGGAGTTGCAGTTCATCACGCCGGATGGGAGAATGGTCGCCTCCTCCTACGGCGAGTTTGCGGGCAAAAGCCCCCAGACACCGGATATTCAGGAGGCGGTCACGACCGGGAAGCTCGCGCGCTTTCAGGGCAAGGACCCCGACACGCACGAGCGGATTCTTGCCGTCTCGAGCCCGATGGTCTATTCCAACGGCGAGGTCATCGGCGTTCTGCGGTATGTGACGGGGCTGAAAAACGTGGACCGGCAGATTTTTATGATCGGGCTGATCGCACTGACGGCAGGACTGATTTTCATTGCGTCGATGTTCTTCATCAGCAGCTTTTTCATCCGCTCGATCATCGAGCCGGTGACGGAGATTACGGCGACGGCAAAGCGCATTGCGGCAGGGTCCTACGGCGTGCAGATTCCGAAGCATTACGACGATGAAATCGGCGAGCTTGCCGACACGATCAACGACATGTCCGTCAAAATCGGGCAGTCGGAAAAGACGCAGTCGGAGTTCATGTCGTCGGTTTCCCACGAGCTGCGCACGCCGCTTACGGCGATTTCCGGCTGGGGCGAGACGCTGCTTTCCTCCGGCAATTTAGAGCCAGAGACCCGGCGCGGCATGCTCATTATCCTGCGCGAGGCGAAGCGGCTGACCGGCATGGTCGAGGAGCTTTTGGAGTTTACGCGCATGCAGGACGGCAGGTTCACGCTGAATGTGGAAAAGGCGGATCTTCTTGCCGAGTTTGAAGACACGGTGTTCATGTACGGCTCGCGGCTGCGGCAGGAGGGCATCACGCTCGAATACGAGCCGTGCGAGGAAGAAATACCGGAGATTCCGTGCGACGTGGCGCGCATGCGGCAGGTGTTTCTGAATGTCCTCGACAATGCGGCAAAGCACGGCGGCGACGGCAAGCGCATCACGGCGTCAATCAGTCTGGAAAACGGGCAGATCGTGGTGCGCATCCGCGACTACGGCCCCGGCATCCCCGAGGAGGAGCTGCCGCACGTCAAAATGAAATTTTACAAGGGCAGTTCCAAAGCGCGCGGCAGCGGCATCGGCCTTGCCGTGTGCGAGGAAATTGTCACCATGCACGGCGGCACGATCACGCTGGAAAACGCCGAGGGCGGCGGTACCCTTGTTACCATTTCCATCCCCACGGGGGAAGAATAGAGGCACTATATGCAGAAAAACAACCAGCCTGCCAGCCAGGAGAAATTCAAAACGCTCATTGGCGGGCAGGCGCTCATTGAAGGCATCCTGATGCAGGGACCCGACAAGCGCGCTATTGTTGTGCGCGGACCTGAGGGTCTGGTACAGAAGGTCGAGCCGATCAAAAAGAAGACGGGTCTTCTCACGCTGCCGTTTATCCGCGGCGTGGTGAACTTCGGCTCGTCGATGGTAA
>DPCD01000015.1:0-480 GCA_003516765.1 Clostridiales bacterium
AGCCCCGGCACGCAGACGGTCTTCCCCGCGCCCTGATACAGTCCGCCCTTGAGAAAGTTCGGCAGATGCAGGTTGGTCAGCAGCGTCGCTCCCGCCTGGATCCAGCCCCGGAAGCGGGACATGGTCTGTGAAACACCTGAAAACTTTTTACCCAATGCCTACACACTCCAGACATAATTTGATTGCTTTGCTCAGCACCATCTCTGCCTCGCCGCGCCAGATGCCAAAGCACAGCATGGCGGCTCCGGCGAGCAGAAGCGCGATCTGCGCCGCCGCCTTCTTTCCGTGACTCAAATTTCATCACCCCTTCTGTTTTGTGCTTCCATCATAGCACGGGAGAGTTAAAGTCCCTGTTAAGAACAGAAACTTAACACAAACCTTATCTATTTTTGCTATACTGAAGGCAATCGAATGAAGCTGATAAAGGAGGGCTTTCATGCATCTTTTGGTTATTGAAGACGAACGCGCTCTGTGCGAGAC
>DPCD01000015.1:762-3725 GCA_003516765.1 Clostridiales bacterium
ATCGTCCGCAGCTTGCGGCGTTTGGCATACAGTGTAGACTGCTGCTACGACGGGGAGAAGGCGCTGGAGCTTCTTGGCGTGGAGCGCTACGATCTGGTGCTTCTGGATCTGAACCTGCCGGGCAAGGACGGCATGACGGTGCTGCGCACCCTGCGGCAGACAGACCGGGAGACGAGAGTCCTGATTCTCTCCGCCCGCAGTGAGGTGGAGGACAAGGTGGAGGGACTGGATGCAGGCGCCAACGACTATCTGGCAAAGCCTTTTCATCTTGCCGAGCTGGAGGCCCGCATCCGCAGCCTGACCCTGCGGCAGTTCACCCAGCAGGATGTGATATTGACCTGCGGCAGCCTGAGCTTCGACACCCGTTCCCGCACCGCCGCCGTCAATGGGCAGACCTTGACGCTCACCCGCAAGGAGACGGGGATCCTGGAATATCTGATGGTGCATCAGGGGCGGCCCGTGAGTCAGGAGGAGCTGATGGATCATGTCTGGGACAACAGCGTGGACAGCTTCAGCAACTCCATCCGGGTACATATCTCTGCCCTGCGCAAAAAACTGCGCGCCGCACTGGGTTATGATCCCATCCGTAACCGCATCGGCGAGGGCTATCTGATGGGAGGGGAGGAGGCATGAGAAAAATTTCCCTGCAATGGCGCATCACACTGATGACCGTCCTTCTCATCGGCGTCACGTGTGTCGCCATGAATCTGCTGCTCTGCTCGTCTGGTGTGTATTATATGGACACAATTGCGGACTCTATGCAGAGTCGTGGCACTGTGATCCTGAGTGAGGAAGGACCGGCGAGCTTTGACCCGCAACTCATAGCACCTGACGAGAATCTGACGATCATTGTCGATGGGGCGCAAGGGCGCTTTCGCACGACCAACTGGTATATCACGGCGGCGGTGACGCTGCTCAGCGGCATCCTCGCCTATTTCGTCAGCGGACGTGCCCTCAAGCCTCTGCGCAGCTTTGCTTCGCAGGTTGAGCGGGTACAGATGAACAACCTTGCAGACATGAAGATCAACGAGGACGTATTGCCAGAGTTCCGCCAGTTCAGCCATTCCTTCAATCAGATGCTTGAACGGCTGAACAACGCCTTTGCCGCTCAGCGGCAGTTTACTGGCAACGCCGCCCACGAGCTGCGCACGCCGCTTGCGCTGATGCAGGCGCAGCTGGAGCTGTTTTCCGCAGAGCACCCCGACGTACTGCCGGAAACAGCAGCATTTCTTTCTTTGTTGCGGGAGCAGACGGAGCGGCTGACTCAGATGACAAAAACACTGCTGGAAATGAGCAACCTGCAGCAGGTGGCGCGGAACGAACGGATCCAGCTTGCGCCCATGGTCGAGGAGATCTTCACAGACCTCGCGCCGCTGACAGATAAGCGCGGCATCACGCTGACGGCGGATGGCGACGGCGTCATGACCGGCAGCGACGCGCTGATCTACCGGCTGCTCTTCAACCTGACGGAAAACGCCGTCAAATACAATCGCCCAGGCGGCTCGGTGCGGGTCTGCGTCACACAGGAGCCGGAAAAGCTCCAGATCCGTGTCTCCGACACCGGCTGCGGCATCCCGGAGAAGTATCAGCAGAGCATCTTCCAGCCATTCTTCCGCGTGGACAAGTCCCGCAGCCGGGAGTACGGCGGCGCTGGTTTGGGGCTTTCTTTGGCGTGGGAGATCGCCAATCTCCATGGCGGCTATATTTGGGTGGAGAAAAGCTCGGAGAAGGGCACTACCATCGCGGTGGATCTGCCGGTGCAATAAATTTGTGTGTGAAGCTCTGACGCACTGCCTGTATGGGCGGGATCTGAAGCATTCTATAAAATACCGGGATGGTTTTCGTCTTCTTTCCTGATTCCAATCCCCTGCAAACGAAGAACCTATGTTGGCGCCTAACCTTGGTGCCAACATAGGTTCTTTTCTTTCCAGGTTTCCATATTCTAATCGTAAAGGCACTCAAAAAGTATGTTAATTCCAAGGAGGTGCGGGAGGAAAAGAAGGCTGTCGCCAAATCCCTGGGCGAGGCATTGAAGGAAAACCGTATCCGCTGCCAGATGACGCAGGAGTTTGTGGCGGAAACGCTGTGTGTCAGCCGCCAGTCCGTTTCCACGTGGGAGAACGGCTTCAGCGACCCCAACACCTCCAATTTGATTGCCCTTGCAAAGCTCTATAAAATCTCTCCGGAGCAACTGCTAGAATATGCGGCGGGGATGCCGGATGGCGAAAGCAATATACCGCCATATGCCTGCTGTGCTCCTTCCTCCGCCGCCCCTGTGCCCGTACAAGGGCGGCCCCCTTTTGACTTTTTGGCAACACGGACGGCTCTGCCCCGGCTGTCATTCTCAACACAAAGTTTTTACGTCACATGTTTCTTTTTGTGTTAAAATGGCAGTGAGCTTACCGGATTGCAGTTTCATTTTGCCGGGAAGCTGACTCTGACACAAAGGATGGTTACGCCGATATGACAGCCTCTTCGTCTCTCCCGTTTCATGAAAGCCCACACCGCTACTTTGTCATGCGGAATCTGTACGAGTCCGCTGTAAAGCAGCTTGTGCTGAAGCTTGAGATTTTGAACAGTGAATTCAATACGCTGTATGCACGAAACCCCATCCATCATATTGAAAGCCGGGTCAAATCCTCGGAAAGCATCGCCGCCAAGCTCCAGAGAAAGGGATCTCCGGTTACGCTTGAAGCTGCGGCGCGGGATATCAACGACATTGCAGGCGTCCGCGTCGTCTGCAATTACATCGATGATGTCTACCGAGTCGCCGGGATGCTGGAGCGGCAGGAGGATCTGGAGATCGTCAAGCGGCAGGATTATATCAAAACGCCGAACTATAACGGCTACCGTTCGCTGCATCTGGATGTCCGTGTTCCCGTGTATCTTTCTGACCGGACGGAGCACGTCGTCGCCGAGATCCAGATCCGCACGATCGCAATGGATTTCTGGGCCAGTCTGGA
>DPCD01000015.1:4002-10443 GCA_003516765.1 Clostridiales bacterium
TTGCCTGTGCGGAAAAGATCGCCGAAATTGACCGGCAGATGCAGGATATGTACCGCCGCATCGCGGACGCGGAAGCGAATGCAGACGCCGCCAAAAAGTAAAGTTTGCTTCTTTCAGAGAGGCCGGCAGCTGCATGGTTTTGCAGCTGCCGGTCTTTCTCAGTCCTTCCAGGTATCGATTAGAAGCTCGATCTCTGACGTGAACCGCCGCAGCCTTTGATTGGACTGCTCTTTGCAGGCCATCGCGACCGCAACAAGCCGCTGCGCCGTCTCGATAAGCTGCGCAAAGACCTCGTTCTTTCTCGCGCGCCCCTTCTTCTCAACGCGCTGACCCTCTGTGACCATCAGGAACTTTCCATGCAGCAGATCAAATTCTGTTCCACTGAACGGGGCGACCGCGCAGTAGCCTTCCGAAACCAGCCGGTCACGGAAGGCTTCACAGTTTTCTTCGTCCCCATGATTGACAAACACAACGCGCGGTTTGCGCTTGATCGCCTGTACCCATTTGAGAAGCCCGTCTCTGTCCGCGTGCCCACTGGTGCCGTGCAGGACACAGATCTCGGCACTGACCGAGATCTCCTCACCAAATAAGCGGACTGTTTTTGCGCCGTTCAGCAGACTACGCCCCAGCGTTCCCTCCGCCTGATATCCGGCGAACAGGATGATATTCTCCCATTTCCAGAGATTGTGCTTGAGGTGGTGCCGGATACGTCCCGCGTCACACATGCCGCTTGCGGATAGTATAACTTTCGGGCGCAGGTCTTCATTGATCTTCTTGGATTCTTCCACACGTTCCGTCAGATACAGATTGGCGGACCAGAGCGGATTGATTCCCTGCCGCAGCAGATTTCTCGTTTCAGCATCGAGATATTCCGGCTCGCACTGCATGAAAACAGCCGTCGCCGCCTCAGCAAGCGGGCTGTCCAGATAGACCGGCCAGCCGTCATGCCCCTGCACCAGCCGTTTCTGCTTGATCTCCCGGATCGCATACAAAAGCTCCTGCGTTCTGCCGACCGCGAACGCCGGAACGATCACGCTGCCGCCCCGGTCAAAGGCGCGCTGCAAAACAGCGGCAAGCTCAGCAACGGTATCTCCGGGCTTCTCATGCAGGCGGTTTCCGTAGGTGGATTCGATCACCAGATAATCCGCCTCATCCACCGTCAGAGGCGCACCGATCAGCGGCAGGCCCGTATTGCCGACATCGCCGCTGAAGACAAGCTTCCTTGTTTCTCCGCCTTCCGTCAACCACAGCTCCACACAGGCGGCACCAAGCAGATGACCAACATCGGTAAATCGGACCTCTACGCCCTCCGCTGCTTTGATACGCTCCGCGTAGCTGCACGGGCGCAGCAGCCGCAATACGCCCGCCGCGTCCTCGGTCGTATAGACCGGTTCCACGGCGGCGCGACCGGCGCGCACCGCCTTTCGGTTCATCCACTCCGCATCGGACACCTGAATGTTCGCCGAGTCCATCAGCATGATCCGGCAGAGATTTTCCGTTGCTTGCGTCGCATAGACCTTGCCACGGAATCCGTCCTTATACAGCTTGGGCAGCATGCCAGAGTGATCGATATGCGCGTGTGTCAGAAAAACTGCATCGATCTGTCCCGGCAAAACCGGAAGCGGCGCGTTTTCAAAAACATTGACCCCCTGCTCCATGCCGCAATCAATCAGGAAGTAACCCCCACAGCACTCCAGAAGCGTACAGCTCCCCGTCACTTCATGCGCTGCGCCAATGAATGTAAGTTTCATGGATACGCTCCTTCCCTGCTTTTCAGATCAGATATTTTCTACAATATATCGCTCCGCCTGCTGTGCAGCCACCGCGCCATCTGCTGCGGCAGTCAGAATGCCCCGGAGCAGCTTCGTCCGAACGTCACCAGCCGCGAAAACACCTGGAAGATTGGTTATGGTCGTTTCATTGGCGAGAATGTAACCCTGTTTATCCAGCGCGATCTGTCCATGAAACAGGTTTGTTTCCGGAACCCCACCGAGACAGATAAACGCGCCGTCGCACGGCAGATTCCATATCTCCCCGTCCCGCTCTTCCCGGATACGGATGCTGGATACCCAGTTTGCATGAAGAAACGCCAGGACTCTGCTTCCGGCATAACGCTCAATATTTCCCATCGTTTTCAACTTGCTCATGTAGACAGGATCAATCTGCATCTGCTTACCCTGATGCACCAGGCAGACCCGTTTGGCGATACGGGAAAGGAGCATTGCCGCCTCAGCAGCCTGCTCCCCATCTCCGATTACAGCAACGGTTCTTCGTTTGTACATCATGGAGCGGCAAGCGGCGTAATAGTGAACGCCGCGTCCCAGCATTTCCGCCTCTCCCTGTACACCAAGCTTTTTCGGCGGTGCGCCGGTCGCCAGAATGACAGCGGGAGCCTGATAGGTCTGCTTCGCCGCTTCAATCACCTTGACTGGCTGCATCAGCTGCACACGACGCACCTCGTCTGTCACCATTTCTGCGCCAAATCGTTCTGCGCCGCGCTGCATTTTTTCGCTCAGGCTCAGCCCATCGATTCCGGCATCGAAGCCCGGATAGTTTTCGATATTCTCGCTCTGTACCGCCTGCCCGCCGATGCGCTGCTTTTCCAGAACGACCGCGTGAAGACCGGCTCTTGCGGCATACAATGCGGCAGAGTACCCGCCCGGACCACCGCCGACAATCACGATATCATACATATTTGCCATACAGACCTCCCGCATTCAGCCCGAGCATTTTTCTTAAAAATGCGTCAATTTCCTTCTCAGAGAAAGGGTCGATCAGAAAACCCGCCACAGCTCCGTTGATGAACAGCAGCAGCGTCGGCAGCGCGTGAATGTTGTACCTGCGCACCAGTGCCGTCTCCGTATCGAAGTTCACACGCCCTACGGAAAGCAGACTTTCATACTGCTTTTCAATTGACTCCAACGCCGGAGCGAGTGCGCGGCAATACCCACACCACGGCGCCCAGAATTTCACCAGAACCGGCTTTCTCGTTTTTAACACGTCGTCGCGAAAACTGTCTGTCGTAATTGCTTTGATTGCCATATTCCGCTCCTTTCCCGGCGCTTTGCGCCAATTCTTCTATCTTATACAACCTCCAAGCATACACATATTCTGCCGGCAACTATTTTTTCTCCGGGAACAGCACGACACCGAGCAAGATGCCGATACCGGCGCCCAGCGTCACAACAATCGACCGGTCTTTGGTCAGTTGTACACTGACCCCAAATAAGCTGCTGCTCAGCCATCCGAGCGCTCCACCCACAACCGCCAGCGCAGCGATTCGCAGGCATCCGCAAATGATCCGCTTCTTCAACGTCGGCGTCCTCCTCTTCCCGAATTTACAATTAGGTCTTTGTCTTATTTGTAATTCCACTTTACCAGTAAACACCGGTCTTGTCAAGAAACCTCCGAAAACACAGTCAGACCTGCCGGCTGAACCATGGCAGGTCTGAACAACGGATAGGTGCTAATCAAGATGCTCCCCGGCTTCATGCGCGATTGTTCGCACGCAGCTTTGACAGAGGTTTTTGCTCCGGAAGGAAAACAGATTCTTTTTCTCTCCGCAGAAGGTGCATGACAATTCATATTTGCGAAGAACGATCAGCTTCCCATCCAAAAAGACTTCTATCGAGTCTTTTTCCATGATATCCAGTGTCCGCCGTAGTTCGATCGGCAGGACAATTCTGCCAAGCTCGTCCACTTTTCTGACAATACCCGTTGCTTTCATGTCGCTTTCTCCTCTCAATACGACATATCTGGGAAGTTTGCAGGCACGACGCTCCCAGATATCCTCCCTTTGTCTGCTTTTATACGTTCAATTATCCGGTCCCTTTCGATATGGACGGAAAAACGCCGTTTTCTAATTATAATCGTGGCAGTCTGCTGCATCTTACATATCCAGACAGCACCATATTTACTGAACCGTAGCCTTTAAAAGTTTTGATATTAAGACTTCGTACTATCTATATATTACAATATCATATTTTTCATGCTATTGCAAGGCGTTTGAGGTATTTTTGCCTGATTATTTTCCAACCATTCCCTAAAAAACGAACCAGCGTAAAGCGCGTGTCCCCCGGCAGCGCGCCCGGTTCCCCGCTGCCTTGCGCTGTTTTCTGAAAATCGCTATTGAAATCGGAACCTTGTATCAGTATAATGGAAAAAATAAGGTTATCAAACGCGATTGAAAGAAGGAGCCTGCCATGACAAAAAGAAACGTTCCGGTCTATAACGGCACATTGCGGAATCACAGCATCCGGCTGCCGCACTGCATTCGCGAATGCAGCGGTATCCGTATTTTCGGAATGCGCATCAAATCCATTGCATTTACAACAGACGTGGCGATCATTAAGAATATCAATGCCGATGCAATCATTGCCGTCTATCCCTTCACGCCGCAGCCGACAATTTCTCAGGCGGTGATCGGTATCTCGGACGTACCAGTCTTTGTCGGCGTCGGTGGTGGAATCACAGGCGGAGACCGCTCTGTCCGGCTGGCGATTGAGGCGGAAAATCAGGGGGCGTTTGGCGTGGTCGTCAATGCGCCGATTTCCAATGAAGTCATCTCCCGCATCAAGGAGGTTGTCGACATCCCTGTGATTGCGACAATCGTTTCCGACCAGATGGACATCCGCAGCCGGATCGAGGCCGGGGCAGATTTTCTGAATGTATCCGGCGCAGCGGCAACGCCGCAGATCGTAAGAAGCATCCGCGCGCAGTTTCCGGATGTGCCGATTCTGGCAACGGGCGGTCCTAATGAAAAGACAATCCTGGAGACCATTCGCGCTGGCGCGAACGCCATCACCTATTCCCCACCCAGCAACGGCGAGCTTTTTGCCAATATTATGCAAAAATACCGCGGAAAGCTTTAAAAAGAGCAAAAAAGCTGCCGGTGTAAGCCGGCAGCTTTTGCTGTACTGTGTGAAGAATTATCCGGATATGCTTTGCCGGGCATCGAGCCAGCGGCAGGCGGCAAGCGCGGCGGCTGCGCCGTCTGAGACGGCGGTTGTAAGCTGACGCACCTGCTTTTTGCGTCCGTCTCCGGCTGCAAATATGCCCGGAAGGCTGGTCTTGGTATCCTCGCCTGCCAGATAGTATCCGTTTTCGGTTGCAACGGCATCTTCAAAAGGCGCGCTCTGCGGCGTCTGACCGACCGCAATAAAAAGACCTTCTACATAGATTCGTTCTGTTTCTCCGGTTTTGCCGTTGAAAAGCTCCGCGCCCTGCAAGCTGTCATCCGACAGCAGAAGCTTCTGAACGGTGCAGCTTCGCAGAATCCGAATGTTTTCCTGCGCCTGTGCGCGGCGAACCAGCTGGGCGCTTGCCCGGAAAGCGTCTCTGCGGTGGATCAGTGTGACGCTGCGGCAGGTGTTTGCCAGAAACAGCGCGTCTTGCAGCGCCGTATCGCCGCCGCCCACGACAGCTACATCCGCGCCATCATAAAACGCACCGTCGCAGACTGCGCAATACGATATGCCGCAGCCGGTAAGCGCGTCCTCTTGCGAAAGACCGAGCTTACGGTGCGATGCGCCGGTTGCAAGGACTACCGTCCTTGCTTCCAGTGCGCCGTCCGCGCAGGAAACAAGAAAGCCGTTTTGCGTCTTGGAAAGCCCGGTTGCCTCCGCAGAAAGGAGCTCTGCGCCGAGCGATTTTGCCTGCTCGGTCATCTTCTGGGCAAGCTCTGCCCCGGAAATTGACAAAATTCCGGGATAGTTTTCGACCAGCGGCGCGGAGACGATCTGTCCGCCGGGCGTTTCCCGCTCCAGAACTGCGACAGTTTTTCCTGCCCGGGCGGCATAAATTGCCGCCGTCAGACCGGCAGGACCGCCGCCAACAATCAAAATATCATACATTTGCGTTCTCCTTTGTGGCAATAAACTCCCGCACGCCGCTCACGCCGGTCCATTTTTGCCCGCCGGCTACGAGCGTCGGCGCCTGCCGGATGCCAAGGGCGCGGACGGCGTCGCGGTTTTCCTCTGCAAACCGCACCGTATAGCGGATGTCCGCCGCATCCAGCAGCTGCTCGGCCTGCTTGCAGTTCGGGCAGGTCTTTGTTGCAAACAGCTCGACCGCTTCGCACGGCTGCTCCGCCGGCGGCTCCGGCGTCTGCGCCTGCTCCTGTACGCCGCAGTGCGTCAGCTTCGACGCGCCGATGTCGTATGTCCTGCGATCCTTAAATTCCTGCGCTTTTCCGTCGTTCCAGTTCTGCACGGGGCGGTAATAGCCGGTGATGCGGCTGTAGACCTCTGCTTTCTCGCCGCAGAAGGGGCAGACCGGCTGCTCTCCTGCAAGATAGCCGTGGTTTTTGCAGACGGAATACGTCGGCGACAGCGTGTAATACGGCAGGCGGTAGTTTTCCGCGATCTTCCGCACGAGAGATGCCGCCGCCTTCCAGTCCGGCAGCTTTTCTCCGAGGAAGGCATGGAATACCGTGCCGGAGGT
>DPCD01000015.1:10730-11281 GCA_003516765.1 Clostridiales bacterium
CCGACCGGCAGATGGCTGGAGTTCGTGTAATACGGCGTGCCGTTTTCATTCGCCGTGATGATATCAGGGTAGAGCATTTTGTCGTGCTTTGCAAGGCGGTAGGCTGTGGATTCTGCCGGAGTAGCCTCCAGATTGTAGAGATCTCCGTACTGCTCCTGATAGTCGCTCAGGCGCTGGCGCATATGGTTCAGTACGTCTTTGGCAAACGCCTGCGTCTCCGGGTGGGTCAGATCTTTCCGGAGCCATTTCGCGTTCAGCCCCGCCTCATTCATGCCGACAAGGCCGATCGTCGAAAAATGATTCTCAAACGTGCCGAGATAGCGCTTGGTATAGGGATAGAGTCCGCCTTCAAGCAGCTTTGTGATGACGGTGCGCTTCGTCTTGAGCGACCGCGCGGCGATGTCCATCAGCTTGTCGAGCCTCCGGTAGAAATCCGCCTCGCCTTCGGCAAGATACGCGATCCTCGGCAGGTTGATCGTCACCACGCCGACCGAACCGGTCGACTCGCCGGAGCCGAAGAAGCCGCCGGATTTTTTGCGCAGCTCCCGCAG
>DPCD01000164.1:0-369 GCA_003516765.1 Clostridiales bacterium
GGAGCTTCGGAAGCGGGAGCGGCGCTGTCGGCCGCTGGAGCGGTCGTGGTAGCCGGGGCAGCGGAGCTGCCGCAGCCAGCCAGAAGTGCAAGCGCGAGAACTGCAGCAAGTGCTATACTGATGATCTTTTTCATTTTTCGTTTCTCCTTTTGTTCTTCCGATATGAGAACACTTATTTCTTCTTTGTAGTCTTTCATGCTACGGCTATAATAATAGCGTCACCACGTAAAATGAAAAATCGCGCTCATGTAAAATACATGTAAAGCGCGATAAGTCCAAGGTTGAAAGCCTACTAAAAACATGGTAATATAGGTGTATAAAACGATCGAGGTGTTTTGATTTGAAGATTTCCACAAAGGGGCGCTATGC
>DPCD01000164.1:636-25545 GCA_003516765.1 Clostridiales bacterium
TCAAGGACATTGCCGAGCGTCAGGGCATATCCAAGAAATATCTGGAGCAGATCATACCGATGTATAACCGCTCAGGTATCCTTAAAACCGAACGCGGCTCGCAGGGTGGCTACCAGCTCGCCAAGTCTCCGGAGACGCTGACGGTCGGGGAGATACTGCGCTTCACGGAGGGCGACCTCGCCCCCGTCGCCTGCGCCGGTGAGGAGACGCCGGTTTGTACGCGCAGCGCGGACTGTGCCGTGCTCCCGGTCTGGCAGGGACTGTATAAGGTGATAAACGAGTATCTTGATGGCATCACGCTTCAGGATATCATGGATCAGCATCGCGCCAGCCCGGCGGACGACTATATGATATAAGGAGCATGGCCATGGAGCATCGACTGCGCCCCCGGCGAGGTCCTGACGCCGCACGCGCTGCGGCTTCCGCCTCAAGGAATCAATTATGAAAGACATTAAAAGTATATGCAAAATAGCATTGGTGCAGGCAGAGCCTGTGATGTTCGATAAAGCTGCGGGCCTTGAAAAGGCGCTGCTGTACATTGACGAAGCCGCCGCGCAGAAGCCCGACCTCATAGTCTTCCCGGAGCTGTTCATACCGGGCTATCCCATCGGGATGAACTTCGGCTTCAGCATGGGCAAGCGCAACGCCGACGGCCGCAAGGACTGGAAGCGCTATTATGACGCATCCATCGTCGCAGGTGAGACGGAGTTTCAGCAGCTCGCCGAGGCGGCGAAAAGAACGGGCGCGTACATCAGCCTCGGCTTTTCCGAGCGCGACGCCGTGATAGGCACGCTTTATAACAGCAACGTCATCTTCGAGCCGGACGGCTCATATAAAATTCACCGCAAGCTCAAGCCCACCGGCTCCGAGCGCCTTGTCTGGGGCGACGCGAACAAGGACTATTTCCCGATAACGGAGACCCCGTGGGGGCCAATCGGCAGCCTTATCTGCTGGGAGAGCTATATGCCGCTCGCGCGTGTGGCGCTCTACCAGAAAGGCATCACCATTTACATCTCCCCGAACACCAACGACAACCCCGAGTGGCAGGCAACGATCCAGCACATCGCCATTGAGGGCAAGTGCTACTTCATTAACTCCGACATGATAGTCAGGCGCAGCTCCTACCCCGCTGATATTCACGAGCGCGAGATGGTCGAGCAGCTCCCCGAGTACGTGTGCCGCGGCGGCAGCTGCGTCATCGACCCCTACGGGCACTATGCGACACAGCCGGTCTGGGACGAGGAGACGATAATTTATGCCGACCTTGACATGAACCTCCCCGCCGCCTGCAAGATGGAGCATGACGCCGTCGGGCACTACGCGCGCCCCGACGTGCTTGAGCTGATCGTCAACGAGAAGTAAGGGCAAAGAGAATGCCGCATATTCTGACGGCAAAAAAGTGGACATTGGAAAGATGAAAGTGGACATTCAGTGTAAAAAAGTGGACATTGAAAGTGTACTTTCGGAGAAAGGCTTCTCTGCGAAAACAATTATCCATAGACGCAGGCTCTTTGATAAGTTCGGCTATGACGAAGTTTTTGGCCGAAGTGCCGTTACAGAGCTCCTTGAACTGAAAAACTCCGGCGCGTCCAAGCTCCTTTCCTCTCTGCTCCGGGCAGATATTATTGAGCCCGTATCCGGTCACGGAAAGGGAAGGTATAAATTCAAAAAAGGTACACCGTCTTTGTCAGCAAGGCGCATGGCTACACCGGCGCGGAGGTCACGTATATGATGCTGCTTGCCGGGGCGCTTTTGCTGCACGAGAGCTTTACCGCGCTTCAAACCGTCGGCGTGGCCGTGATCCTCGCCGGGGTATATATCGCGAACATGACAACAAAACGGACTGCCTCAAATTGAGACAGTCCGTTTTGATATTCTGTTGTTCTTACTCCGAGAACATCGGGGTAGAGAGATATCTCTCGCCGGTGTCCGGGAGCAGGGCAACGATGATCTTGCCCTTGTTCTCCGGGCGCTTTGCAAGCTGCGCCGCGGCAAAGACCGCCGCGCCCGAGGATATGCCGACAAGCAGTCCCTCGCTTCTGGCAAGTGCGCGGCCGGCGGCAAAAGCGTCCTCGTTCTCGACCGGGATGATCTCGTCATATATCCCGGTGTTCAGCGTATCGGGGACGAAGCCCGCGCCGATGCCCTGAATCTTATGCGGTCCTGCCACGCCGGTCGACAGCACGGCAGACGTCTTCGGCTCGACTGCGACGACCTTCACAGCCGGATTCTTCGACTTGAGGAATTCGCCCGTACCGGTGATGGTGCCGCCGGTGCCGACGCCCGCGACGAAGTAGTCGACCTTGCCGTCGGTGTCTTCCCAGATCTCAGGACCGGTCGTCTCAAAATGCGCCCTGGGGTTTGCGGGGTTCACGAACTGACCGGGGACAAAGCTGTTCGGAATCTCCTTTGCCAGCTCGTCTGCCTTGGCAATCGCGCCCTTCATGCCCTTCGCGCCCTCGGTGAGGACCAGCTCCGCGCCGTATGCCTTCATCAGCTGGCGGCGCTCGACAGACATGGTCTCGGGCATGACGATGATAATGCGATAGCCGCGCGCGGCAGCGACGGAGGCAAGTCCGATGCCGGTGTTGCCGGAGGTCGGCTCAATGATCACGGAGCCTTCCTTCAAAAGACCCTTCTGCTCGGCGTCGTCGATCATTGCCTTGGCAATGCGGTCTTTCACAGAGCCGGCGGGGTTGAAGTATTCGAGCTTTGCCAGAATCTTCGCTTTGAGGTCATGTGCTTTTTCCATATGGGTGAGCTCCAGAAGCGGGGTTTTACCAATCAGCTGGTCAGCGGAAGTATAAATCTTGGACATATTCAAAATCTCCTTTTTTCAAGACAAATGTTCAAATGTATTTTATGGTTTGATCGGAATGGATTGCTCACAGCCCGCCGCGACATCGCTCGTATCGGGCGGCGCAAAACACAATCTGCTGCATCTTCAGCGCCTGCTTCCGTTTCATTTATACCACCTACTCGGTAGGTTGGTATAGTTATAGCACGCGGCAGACGTCCTGTCAAGAAGAATCTGAAAAATTTTCCGCTTTTTGAAAAACCGGTCCGCACCGGAATCGGTGCGGACCGCTCGTTTGTTTATTCCGTTTCCGGGCGCAGGGTTTGTAAAAGCTTTCGCAGACTTTCCGCAAAGTCCGCCTCCGTGAGTCCGGAATACTGCACAACGGCGCAGCGCTCCGCCTCCGCAGGGCTTTTGCGCAGGTAAAATTCCGACAGCAGCGGCGCAGAAAGCCCCGCGTCACCCAATGCCGCCCGCAGGCTCTGCCCGCGCTCTTTCGTATGGAACTCCAGCAGAAAATGAAGCCCCGCGACTGCCTGCCGCGCCGTGCAGAGCCGCGCCGTTTCCGGCTGCGCCAGAAGCGCCAGCAGCCCCTGCAGCCGCGCCTTATAGTGCTTTTTCATCCGCGAGACATGGCGCTCAAAGTAGCCGCCGTCCAAAAACCTTGTCAGCGTCAGCTGCTCGAACGACGGCACGGCGCAGCTGTAAAAGCCCATGGTGCTTCTCCACCGCGCAAGCAGCGCCTGCGGCAGAATCATGTAGCTGATGCGAAGCGCGGGCGCGATGGTTTTGGAGAAGGTGTTGAGATAGATGACCCTGCCGCGGGTATCGAGGCTCTGCAGCGTCGGAATCGGAAGCCCCGAGAAGCGAAATTCCGAGTCGTAGTCGTCTTCGATCAGAAAGCGCTCCTCGCCGCGTCCCATCCACGCCAGAAGCTCCTGCCGCCGGGGAATCGGCATGACGGTTCCGGTCGGGTACTGGTGAGACGGGGATACATGGACAATCTGCGCGCCGCTTGCCTCCAGCTCTGCCACGCGGATGCCGCTTTCGTCCATCGGCACCGGCACCACCTCCGCGCCGCTTCGGCTGTAGACCTGCGCCAGCGTCCGGTGGCAGGGGTCCTCGATCGCGAAGCGCTGCCCGCGCCCGAGAAACTGCGCCAGAAGCGCGTAAAAATACTCTGTGCCCGCGCCGATGAGAATCTGCTCCGGCTGCACCACAAGCCCGCGCTGGCGCGCCAGCTCCTCCGCAATTGCCCGGCGCAGCGGAAGAAGCCCGCCGTTCGGCACAGGCTGCAGCAGATATTGCCCTTCGTCCAGAATGACGCTCCGCATCAGCTTTGCCCACACCGAAAACGGAAACAGCTCCGCCGCGGCGTTCTGCTGCGGCGCAATCTCCGGCGCTTTTGTCGTCTCCGGTGTGTGCCGCGCGGGCGCCTTTGCAAGCAGCGGCATGTGCGCCACAAAATAGCCCGAGCGCTCGCGTGAGGTGAGATACCCCTCGTCCAGCAGCTGAGCATAGGCGGTCTCGATGGTGATCTTGCTCAGACTCAGGTGCTCTGCCAGCGCCCGCTTCGACGGCAGCTTCTCGCCCCCGGGAAGGCTCCCCGAGAGGATGTCGGCGCGGATTGCCTCATACAGCTGGACATAGAGCGGCGTTTTGCTTTCGTGGGATAGCTCGTAGGTTCGTATCATGGCGTCCTCCCAATCTGACCCTGGAAATCAGAATTGTTTTGGCAATTTCTTAAATGCCAGTCCATGCTATAATATCGGCACGCAACGAAAAAGTCAAGGAGGGAGATTTCCGACTATGAAAGAGAAAAAGTTTTCCACGTATCAGATTGTGTTTGTCGCGGTGATGGCAGCGATTGTCTGCGTTGTGACCTTCTTCCGCTTCCCGTTTCTGGGCTCGAAGGTCCATTTTGCAAATGCGATGTGCCTGCTCTCCGGCATGCTGTTTGGACCGGTGCTGGGCGGCCTTGCCGCGGGCTTCGGCTCGATGCTCTATGACGCGCTGTTCGGCGGCTACGATCTGATCAACTGCCTGATCACGTTTGTGTCCAAATTCCTGATGGCAGCGATCTGTGCTTGGATTGCCTTCGGCGGCAAGGAAGACGGCAAGGGCAAGCACGCCCGCCTCGTCGTAGGCAGCGTCATCGGCGCTCTGAGCTACGTGGCACTTTATATGCTCAAGACCTACATCTTCCAGCGCTTTGTCAACGGGTATCCGCTCGACGCCGTCGTCGTCACGATGGGCAGCAAGCTCCCCGCGTCTTTAATCAACGCCGTCTTTGCCATGATCGTCGCGCCCATTCTCTACGCGGCAATCGCCCCGGCGCTGCGCCGCAGAGGGCTTTTGGAAAAGCTCCGCAAATAATCGAAGAAAAACGACAAGCCGCACGCAGAAAAACCCTGCGTGCGGCTTTTGGTCTGTTCAGGAGGCGAATGCTGTTTCCAGATAGGTTTTGACCTCCGCAGGCTGTATGCCGAGGACGAAGGCAAACTCCTGATGGAGCATCTCCTCGGCGGTTTTCCAGCTGCGAAGCTCGGTCGAACTGACGGTTTTGCGCTTCGGCGCAAGCTGACGCTGCTTGTGGAACATCGTCTTGCACAGCTGCAGGAGCCTTCGGCAGTCATGAGACGCAAGAATCTCGCGGTAAAAGCCTGCCAGCTGGCGGGGATCCTGCGGAATGTCTTCCAGCTCCGGCATCCCCGGCAGCTCCGGTAACAGCGCCTGCAGCGCCGGCTTTGTCATCACCGGGCGAATCGCCGTCTTGCCGTCTACGGGCGTATAGATCACGCCGCCGCGGTAATAGGGCGTCAGGCGGTAGTAACTCCTGCCGCGCTCGAGCCCCGGCACGTTCAGCTGCCCCGCTTCCTCCACGCGGCAGACGCCCTCCACACTGTAAATCACATAATCCCCGGGTGCAAACATAGCTTCCTCCGTTTCCCGCAAAATCCAACTTTTCGTAATTCTATTATAGCAGATTTTTGCCTGGAAATGCAAACGGAAAAGTTGCACAAATTTTATGTTTGCGGTTATAACAACTGGTTTGCGCGCAAAAAAATTGTCAGCCGTCTGAAAGAATGTTTTCCCTTCCGGCGGCTGATGTTCGGTTTTCTGAATTTCCGGCGCGTTACGGCGTCTCGTCCTCGTAGGAGAAAAGCGCCTGCATCAGCTCCAACATCTCCGGCTCGTCCAGCGAGTTCTGAAACGAAACGCTGCCCGCGTTCGGTCCGGGGTTCAGAAGCTGCTGCTCTTCCAGACGTCTGTGCAGCTGCTTTGCAATGCCGAAGCTGCCGTCGATGATCTCGGGGCGTCTGCCGACGATGCGGCGGATTGCCCCGCGCAAAAACGGATAGTGCGTGCAGCCGAGGACGACCGCGTCGATGGGCACCTTCAGGTACGGTTCGAGCTTGTCGAGCAGATACCCCTCGACCTCGGGACCGCGCAGGATGCCCTGCTCGACATATTCCATCAGCCCGCTGCAGGCAATCGGAATGATCTGCGCCTGCTCGTCATACTGCGCCTTGAGCCGCTGGAACTTCTCCTCCTGCACGGTCATTGCCGTCGCCAGCATCAGGATTCTGCCGCCCGGATGGCGCTCCGCCGCGGGCTTGATGGCAGGCTCCGTGCCGACGATGGCAAGCGCCGGATACGTTTTGCGCAGCGTCCGGATGGCAGCGCTGGTCGCCGTGTTGCACGCGACCACGAGCGCCTTCGCGCCCTGAGCCAGAAGCTTTTGCGCCGCCTGCAGGCTCAGCTGCGTCACCTCTTCGGGCGTCTTCGTGCCGTAGGGCGCGTGGAGGGAGTCTCCGAAATAGAGATAGTTTTCCATCGGCAGCGTCCGGACCAGCTCGCGCAGAACGCTGATGCCGCCGAGTCCCGAGTCAAACACCGCAACCGGTGCGCGGCAATCTGCCATGTCTCATCCCTCCTAAGAAAATCTAGCATATAGTATACGCCCAAAATATGAAATAACTAGAAACTCCGCGTTACAATGCGGATACAGATAGATAACACACCGGAAACAAAACAGGACGGGGCAAAAGCCGCGTCCTGTTTATGCTTCGATAAATTTTACAATTTCGGAAAGGTCGTATTCCCCGCCGTCCATGTTGACGGTGAGCGTCCGATCCGCAGGCAGCGTCTCGCGCCACTGATCGTACAGGCTCTTGAGCTCATACACGTACATGAGGTCCAGATTGTCCTCATACTCGCGCCCGCGCTTTCGCATGTGTTCGAGAATCGTCTGAATCGAGCAGTCGAGATAGATAAACTTGTCAATCTGCGGCATCAGAGAGTCGATGCCGGACGCGAGCTTCTCAAGCGTGTCAAACTCCGCCTGCGTGAGGTCTCCCTGGTCCAGCCGGTAGCGCGCGATGACGAGGTTCTCCAAAAAGCACCGGTCGAAGAAGAACAGCTCTGTTTTGGCATTTTCCGGCTTCCACGCCGGATCGTCAAAGTACAGCGACAAAAAGCTTACCTGCGCGTGGAAGGTCCAGCGTTTGGAATCCGCGTAGTAGTCGCAGATGAAGGGATTGTCCTGCGGGCGCTCCTCGTGGAACGACGCGCGCGCGCCGAAATGGTCGAGAAGCTTTCCGAGCATCGTGGTCTTGCCGGAGCCGACCGTGCCGCAGATGGCGATGTATTTCATGTCCGCGCCTCCCTTCGCCTGTTTTCGCCGTGTCAACAGCGCCTATCATACCGCAAAGGCGGACGCTTGGCAAGTTGGCAAAACGCTGAAAACTTGACGCCCGGATGGCAGGACGCGGGTCAGGAAAGGTGCGAAAAGCGTTCTGCGCCGGTCGTTTTTACCCAGCGAAGCAGCAGCGCGTCGAGCGCAAAAAAGACCACGCAGAAGCCAAGCAAAAACGCCTCGGCGCTGACAAGCCCGGCAAGCCACATCAGCCACAGCGCGCCGGTAGCCAGAATGACGCCCCAGCAAAGAAGCATGGTGAGCATCGTCGCCCAGCCCTGCTTGACTGCCTGCGCCTCGTTCGTCCAGTCGAGCTTCGCGTGCACAATGCCCTCGCGCAGCCCCAGCAGATTCACAAAGCGCGCAAACAAAATGCCTGCCGCCATGACAAGCGGCGCCCGGTCCGTCACACTCGCGCAGCATATGCCTGCGACCGCCGCAGTCGGAAGCGTCAGAGAATCCGCCATACGCAGCTTGGAGAGCAGCACCTGACAGCCGGAGACGGGCATCGACTGCAGAATCCAGAGGCTTTTGCCTTCCAGCGAGACAGAGCTCGGCGTAAAAAACGTCGTGCCCAGCATGCCGCAGATGGCGAGCAGCAAAAAGACCGGCACCGATGCGGCAAGTTCGGGCAGCTGCACCGCAAGATCCAGAATTGCCGCGCGCCGGATCACCAGCGCCACTGCGCCTACCAACAAAAACAGCACGCCCATACCGGCGTTGAGCAGATACGTGGGGCTAGCCCACAGGCGGCGAAATTCCCGCTGCACGAGCGCCCTGTCCGGGCTGGAGGTTTCGAGCGTCTTTTCTTCATACCGGATTTTTGCCGCGCCGCGCTTTGTGGTGACGATGCGGATGAAGCTGTGGTCAAGAACCCAGTACATGAGCGCAAACGGCAGCAGCAGCGCCAGCAGCGACCACAAAAGCGCCAAAGCGTTTCCCTGCGCCATCGCCCGACCGAGCCAGACCAGAAGTTTCGCGCCCGCAAGAGATTCGGCGATTGCCGCGCCGTTTTGCGCCAGCTGCTCGATATATCCGTTCATCCGGAACACGACGGCAAAATACGCGCCGAGGAAGACCACGGAGCCAATGACCGTCACCAGAGACTTGCGGCGCAGACGGCTTGCGAGCAGACTCAAGCCCCACGCCAGAAGGCTCGTCACCGCCAGAGAGAAGAAGTCCAGCGCCGGCAGCAGCAGGACAATCGACACCCAGCCCAGCACCGGAAGCGCCGCCGCCTGCGCCCAGGCAAGCGCTGCCGGAACTGCCACAACCAGCCCGAAAATCAGGTTCAAAAGCCACAGCGACGCCATCCGGCTTGCCAGAATCGCGCGCGGGGCAATCGGCATGGACAAAAGCAGCTCGTTGTCCTTCGCCTCATAGAGCTGCGCCTTCGCGGTAAAGACGCTGCCGAACACCATCAGCGCAAATGCCATGATCGCGTACATCGCGAAATAGAGCGAGCCGAAGCCTTCGTGCGCATAGACGCCCGCGATGGCGGAAAAGCTGGTATAAAACAGCATGCCGAACGCCGCCAGCGCGTAGAGCATAACCGCCAGCATGCCGATTTTCTGCACTTTCGACTGCCGCCTGCGGCTGCGCGACGCGCCGGTGAAGTAGGCGCCGAACGCGGCAAGGCGGACCTTCAGAAGCGCTTTGAGCATCATTTTTCCGCCTCCAGTTCCAGAAAGACCGCTTCGAGCGACTGGTCGCCCTTGACCTCGTCCATCGTGCCGGAGGCAATGAGCCTGCCTCTGCGGATGATGGCGACGCGGTCGCACAGCTTTTCCGCAACCTCCAGCACGTGCGTCGAGAAGAAGATGGCGCCGCCGCGCTGGCAGTGCTCGTGTATCAGCTCCTTGAGAAGATGCGACGCGGTCGGGTCAAGCCCGACAAACGGCTCGTCCATGATAATCAGCTTCGGCTCGTGCAGAAACGCCGAGATGATCGCAAGCTTCTGCTTCATGCCGTGCGAATAGCCGGACACCGGCTGCGCCAGATCGTCCGTCAGATCGAAAAGCGCCGCGTACTGATGAATCCGGCGCTGGCGGTCCGCCTGGGATACGCCGTAAATGTCCGCCACAAAGTTGAGATACTGAATGCCGGAGAGAAACTCGTAGAGATCGGGGTTATCCGGGATATAGGCAAGGCTTTTCTTGCAGGCGATGGGGTCCTGCGCGACGGATGTTCCGGCAATTTCGATGCTGCCGCTGTCTGGCGTCAGAATGCCGCAGCAGGCCTTGATGGTCGTCGTCTTGCCTGCACCGTTGTGCCCGATGAAGCCGCAGATTTCGCCCGGGGCAATGTGAAGCGACAGATCGTCGACGGCGGTTTTCCCGCCGAAGGTTTTGGTCAGATGGCTGATGGTGAGCATAGCTCTCGTCCTTTCCGCTTGCGTTCTTTTCCGATTAGACGAATTCGAGCGGGTGTTGTTCCCGTTTCATGAGAATTAGCACTCGAAACAAACGAGTGCTAAAATTCACAGTCCGTTCATAAAAGAAAGCAGATTTGTTCATAATCCGGGGGTATGCTGGAAGCATAAAAAGAAAACAAAGGGGAGCTGCAAAAGGTTCCCGTTCAGGAGGTAAATGAATATGTTAGTACCTTATAACCGCAAGAATCATTCCGTATACAACCCGTTCCAGGATTTCGACGATCTGGAAAGAGCCTTCTTCTCCGACCGTTCGCTGGGCGAACTGAAAACCGATATCAAGGACACCGGAGACAGCTACACGCTGGAGGCTGATCTGCCCGGCTTCAAGAAGGAAGACATCCACGTCGATGTAAAGGACAACACCCTGAGCATCACCGCCGAGCGTCATTCCGAGTTTGAGCAGAAGGAAAAGAAGAACAGCTTCCTGCGCTGCGAGCGTTCGTTCGGCTCCTACAGCCGCAGCTTTGATATCAGCGGCATCGACTGCGCGAACATCAAGGCAGGCTACAAGGACGGCGTCCTGACCCTGACGCTTCCGAAGCAGAAGAAGGAAGAGCCCACCGGTCGCAGACTCGAAATCGAATAATCCCGAGATACCAGAATCCCCGCTTCCGATATGGAAGCGGGGATTTTTTTGCTTAGATGCCGGTGCGGACGTAATGCTCCTGCTTTCGCTTTTCCACACGCGCTTCAATCTCGGCAGGAATTTTAGTGCTCAAATAGCGCCAGCCGGATTTGATTTCGCGGATAATCAGCACGATCAGACATGTGACCGGAACGAGGCTGAAAAGCACCAGCAGCACCAGATCGAGCGCGGCGTGGTCCTCGGTGTAGCGCGCGGCGTTCTCCCAGTAGGGGAAGATGACGCCCGCCGTGTTCATCGAGCGCTCGCCGAACTGCGAAACGACGGTCAGCAGGCTCTTGAGGCTGTAGCGGTCCGTGTTCTGCACGAAGACGCTTGCGTCCTTCGTCGGGAAGCTCTCGCGCAGAACGCTCAAGCCGAAGCCCGTAATCGGCTCTGCCATGACCAGCTCATAGCAGGAAATGCCGGGGTCTGTGTTCTCCTCACCGCCTGTGATATGGCGCATGGCGGAGTAGGTGATGAACATGCCTGCGCCGTCCGTGTATGCCTTTTTGCTTGCCTTGTCTTTTTCGCGCGAGACGACGCCTGCGACCACATACGGCTCATTTTGAATCCAGACCGTCTGTCCGGCGACGTCGTAGCTGCCGAACAGCGCCCAGGAAAGCTCCTCGTCGAGAACGACGCGGTCATAGGTAAAATCGCGGTTTGAAATGTAGCTGCCGGAGCGAAGGGGCAGGGGGTGGAACAGGAAGAAATCCCCGCCCACGCCGATGGTTTTTGCGGTATAGCTGACAGATGCGGTCGACACGGAGATATCGCGCGCGGTGGTCGACCAGGCGTCCTGATAGAGGCTGCCGTTCTCGGGCGCTTCGAGCGATGCATCGACGAATTTCTGCTGGAGCGTCTGATGGAAGGTCTCTACGTCCGTCTCGGTGATCGGCTGGTTTACAGGTTGGAACGCCGAGACCTGCACGAAGTTCTCCGTGCTCTGTCCCTTCCAGACCTCTGCGGCGGACTGCGTAATTAAAAGATGCGTCACGTGGTGCAGCTTGACCGCGAACACGATCGCCAGCGCCACCAGCACAGCATTCAGCAACAGCAGCGCCAGAAACCGCAGCGGAAGCGGCTTTCGCTGCCGTTTGCGCGCAAATTTGCCGCCGCTCATCCGTTCTCCGCCAGGCGGACCTGGGTGCCTGCCTCGATGGGCTTGGTCGACGTGGTAATGACGAACTCGCCCGAGCCGATGCCGGAGACGGCAGAGCTCTTATCGTCGCTTGCCAGCACCTGCACATCGACGCGCGTGGCGGTGTAGCGGGTGGAAAGCGGGGTGGATTTCGACACGATTGCCAGCACGAACGAGCCGTTGTTGTCTGTCCGGATGGCAGACGTGGGGACAATGGCGTCATAGCTTGCGCTCTGCTGCCCGATGGCGAGGGTGATGTTGCTGTCCGGCTGAATGTCGCTGCCGGTGAGTCTAAAGGTCAGCTGGCGGTTTTTCTGCGGGTTCTGCGGGTCGTTGCCGATGGTTTCGAGCGTTGCGGTCGCGTCGCCCCAGTAGTTGACCAGCTCTGCGGTGTCTCCGACTTTTACCTTCTTCGCCTGCTCGTTGGTGATGGAGATTTTCACCGTGAAGCCGCGGTCGGTCTGGTTGATGGTGGCAATGGCGGTGTCCGCGCTTGCCGTGTCGCCCGCGGTGACGGTGACGGAGGCAATCGTGCCGCCGACCTTCGCCGTGACCTCCTGCGCGTCGGCGTCCTTCGTGAGCTTTTCGATGTTCGCCTTTGCTTCTTCGATTGCCTTCTTTGCCGCCTGCATGTCAAGTGCGGCGGTGTCGCCCTTGTTCATCTCAAAGAGCTTGTCCTCGAGCGCGGTCTTCGTACTCTTGACCGTATCGGCAGCGGTAGCGGCAGAGGTAAGGTCGTCGACCTTTTCCTTCTGGTCGTTCGCATTCTGCTGCGCACGCTCCACATCAAGTTCATATCTTTCGATTTCAGCTTGCTTTACTTTGTACTTCTTCTGTAAATCTTCCGAACCGACTGCTGCCTTCTTATAGGCGAGGTACGCTTCAGCGTAAGCAAGCTCAGCCTTTGCTTTGGAGAGCTTTATTACGTCTGCCTCTGCAAGGCTGTAGTACTCATACAAACTGCTAAATGCTGTAATCAGTGGGTCAGCTACGGCATCAACTGTCTTTTCATCAGCGTAGTTCCCCTCAATTAGCTTTTGCTTAAATTGCTGACTATTAGGACTCTCAATTATTGCCGCCTTTGCAGCATCTGTATTATTTCCGAAAATCGCCAATACACGCAGATAATCATCTTCATATTTATCAACAAGATAAAGATATTTGTTTAGAGTGACTTCTGGGTTTGAAGAAAGCGCTCTTTTAATAGCGTCTTGAGCACTCGTAATTCTGTCATTGCAATCATCAATGACATCTTCAACGTCGCTGATCTTGTCCCAATCGCCGGTATACAACGATTCCAGTGTCGCTTCCAGCGTCGCCTTTGCAGAATCAGCTGCTGTCTTTAGTGGTTCAAGCGTTTTTTCGAGATCAGCAATCTGACTCTCGAGATTCTTATACTCTGTGCTATTTTTGATGGTGTCAAGTGCTTTCTTTGCCGCTTCCAGATCTTTGTTATACTCCTTGAGCGCTTCTTCTGCCTTGATCTTTGCAACAGCAATGCTCGACGGGTCCAGGGTGCTGTACTGGTTATAGATTGTCAGCGCTTCGTTATAGGCGTCGCGCAGCTTCTGCACGTCGCGGTCCTCCTGCGCCGAATCGTTGGAGGCGGTGATCAGGCTCTTCTGGTAGTCCAGCTCCTTTGCCTCGAGGTCTGCCTTCGCGGTCTTCAGCTCATCCGATTCCTGCGCCTCCAGGACGAACAGCACGTCGCCGGCATTGACTGCCTGCCCGACCTTGCACTTGACGCTCTCGATCTTTCTCGACTGCGCGAGCTTGACGTTGTAGGTTTCGTTGGCGGTGATGGTGCCCGAGGCGCGGATTTTTGCGTTGATCGTGCCCTGTGTCACCTGCTGCGTCGCAACCTCCGGGAGGGATGCGTTCATGATGGTATTGGAGAAGAAGGTCAGCACCAGCAGCACCGCCAGAAAAATAATTGCCGCGGTCTTGACCCATTCGCGTCTTTTGACATTCGTATCCATAGTTCCCTATCCTTTCACGGAGCCTGCGTAAGTAATACCTTCCACGAGATATGCCTCGCCATGCAGGAACATCAGAAGTCCCGGCACCATGTAAATGACCGCCGCGGCAAATGCAATGCCGATCTCGCCCGCGTTGATCTGCGACAGATACACGGAAAGCGGCTGCTGCGAGGCATCGGGCAGCAGAATCAGCGGCTGCTCGACCATGTTCCAGTAGTCGATGAAGACCAGAATGGCGATGGAATACAGTGCGCTGCGGCACTGGGGAAGGCAGATGTTCCAGAAAATGTGCCACTCGCCCGCGCCGTCCAGCTTCGCCGATTCAATCAGCGAAGCCGGAATCCGGCGCATGGACTTGGTGAGCAGAAACACCGAAAACGGCGCAAACGCGCCCGGCAGAATGATTGCCCAGCGGGTGTTGAGCAGTCCCAGAAAATCCGAGACCAGATAGTTTGGCACCAGCGTCACCTGATAGGGCATGAGCATCAGAATGACGTAGGCAAAGAAGATGGTGTCCCGGATTTTGCCGCGCCACCTCGTGAAGCCGTAGGCGGCGACAGACGCGACCGCCAGCTGCGCCAGCACGATCGGCGCGACCAGAATCACCGAGTTCCAGAATTTATAGAGGAAGTCCGGGCTTTTCAGCAGCACGGTAAAATACTGGCTGAAGCTGACCTTGTCCGGAATGAATTTCAGATTGATTTTGTCCTTGATGTAGCTCTTGCCGTCGGTTGCGTTCTGAAATACCTGCCCGTAGTTGGCGGTGATTTCGCTCTGCGTCATGAATGAGTTCGTGATCGTCAGCACCGTCGGCATCAGGAACAAAAAGGCAAACACGGCGGCAAGCACGGTGAGCATGCCGCGGGAGAAATAGCGCTTTTTCCGTCTCATCCCTCCACGTCCTTTCCAAAGTAGTTTTCAATGGCGAACAGAAGGGCAATGAGCGCGATAATCACGATGGCGAGCATGATCGCCGCAGCGGACAGGCGCTGATAATCGAGATTCTTGTTGTACATGTTGTTCATGAAATGCTGCAGCATGTAAAGTCCCTCATAGGGATAGTCGCCGGATAGTAAGTAGATCTCGCGGAAGACCTTAAAAGAGTTGATGATGGACAGAATCGTGACGAACAGAACCGTCGGCGATAAGTAGCGCAGCTTGATGTGGAAGAACTGATAGACCTTCGACGCGCCCTCGACCTCCGCGACCTCGAGAAGCTCCCTGGGAATGTTGTTGAGCGCCGCCATAAATAAAATCATGTTGTAGCCGAGGTTCTTCCAGAGAAACAGCAGCACGATGACCACCATGCAGTAGTCCGATTTGAGCCAGTCGATCGCCTTCACGCCGAAGACGGACAAAAACTCGTTGACCACGCCGTTGGAGTGGAACAGCACCTGCCACACGAGAATGATCGACGCCACGGGAACCATCATGGGGCTTAAAAAGAAGGTGCGGAACTGGCTTTTGAACGGAATCCGGCACTCGAGCATCAGCGCCAGCACCAATGCCAGCACCACCGCCAGCGGAACGGAAAGCCCCGAAAAAACCGCCGTATTTTTGACGGCGATCTGAAACGCGCCGTTGTTCCAGACGTTGATATAGTTCTTGAGTCCCACAAAGCTGTGGTCCAGCGCGCCTGCGATGAACGAATAATAGATGACCACGCAGAACGGCGCCACGAAGAACATGAGCATGCCGAGAAAGCTCGGACCCGAGAAGCACAGGGATGCCAGAAAGTCCCGGATTTTCACGTTTACGCCGTTCCATATTTTTTTTGCCTGCTTCACGCTTCGGTCCTTTCTGTTTTCTGAGAAATTCACGTGTCCGGAAGGACAGCGCAAGCTGCCCTTCCGGATTGGTTTTGTTTACGACTGCTCGGCGACGTAGAGGTTGACGCGCGACTGAATCATGTTCGCCGTGTCGTCGAGGCTCTTTTCGCCCGCGAAGTATGCCGCTGCCTCGTCGGAGATGATGTTCAGGATGCTCTCGTCATAGCCGTAGACCGCAGTGGTGGCGTTGATGAGATCGAGAATCTGATCTGCCTGCTCCTGGCTCATCGCGTAGATGCTGATCGAGCCGTCTTCGTTGACGCCCGAGCCGCCGATCACGACCGTGCTGGCTGCCGTCTCCGTGGTTGCGGCGAACGCCACGCCGCCGCCCGCGTCAGTGGTATAATAGGTCATCTTCGGGATGCGGATGGGGTTGCCGTTTTCATCCTTTACGACGTTGCCGTTCTCGTCGGTCTGGTATTCCTCAGTCATGGCGTCTTTCATCTTCTGGTCAAACGCTTTCTGGTTGATCGGGAAGTTCCAGACATTGTAGCCCGACTGATAGTCCTCGGTGAGGAACTGCTTCATGAAGTTCCACGCCGCGGTCTTGTCCGCGCAGGTCGAGGAGATGGCAATCGCGCCGTCAATCTGGAAGGTGTGGTTCGACGTGCCGTCTTCGGACGGATAGCCGACAAACTTCACGCCGCCGTTGAAGCCGGTCAGCTGATAGAGCATATCCTCGAAGCTCGAAACGTACATGTCGGTCATGAGCTGCTTGCCGGAATTCATGCGGTTCTGCGCCGAGTCGTTTTCCTCGTCGGTGGCGTTCTCCCAGTCATAGGTCTCAGGGAACTGGTTGGCAAACTCCAGAAGCGCCTTGAATTCGTCCGAGTCAAAGTGCGCGCTGCCGTTCTCCCAGTCGACAAAGGCGTCGATGTTGCGGGAGATGCAGGTCTGGAGAATGTCGGTCTTCGTGCGGTACACGTCGAAGACCGACGCGCCGTCCTGAAGCTTCGTCATGGCGTCCTTGACTGCCGCGAGGTTCCAGGTGTCATAGTCGCCCGCGACCTTGTCGAGCGCGATTGCCGTGCTGACTGCGAACGTGCTCGGCAGCTGATAGAGCTTGCCGTCCGCGCTTTCGAGCGCCTTGAGCACCGGCTGGACGAAGCTTTCACGGCTCATGTCGGGGTCTGCGTCAATCAGTTCGTAGAGATCTGCCAGGAAGCCCTTCGCCGCGTACTGCTCAACGGGCATGCTGTAGGTGTTGATGTCGATCATGTCCGGAAGCTTGCCGGAGAGCATCTCGGTGTTGAGCTTCTGGATGCCGGCATTGTAATCGTCGTCGGTGTTATACTCGGAGTAGTCGCGCACGACGATGCGGTGGGTGTTGCTGGCGCGGTTGAACTTGACGATCGCGTCGCGCATGTCCCAATCCAGATACATGCACGCGAAGGTCAGGACCGTCTTGTTGACGACGCTTGCCGCGTCGACGCGCGTCATGACGATCAGCTGCATGGTGTTTTTGCTCATGCCTTCATCGTAGCTGTTTTCAAAGGCAATGACGCGGCCGTCGGGCAGGATGGAGTAGGAATTGATATTGTTGGAGTTGATGTCGCACTCGATCCAGTCGATCACCTTATCCTTCGTGCCGGTGTCGAATTTATAGCCGTAGATGTTGCCGTTGTAGTCGTAGTAGATATCGTACACATCGTCGCCGGGGAAGAACCTGTAGGCGGAGTCGGGCAGCTTGACGGTGTCGCCCGTAAGCTTGCCGGTGGCAGGGTCGATCTCCTGGAAGACGCGGCCGCTCTCTTCCGGCTTTGCCTCATCGTTCTTGTAATAGCTCACGCCCACGACGCCGGCTTTCAGCTCGCACAGATCGCCGCCGTTTTCGCCCAGGTCGACGGTCGTCTTCTTGTTGCCGTCCTGGTCATAGATGTACACGTTCTGCCAGTCGCTGAGATAGACGTTGCCGCTGTTATCGACAAAGAAGCTTGAAACATAGAGGCTGTTGCCGTCTTCGTCAGTCTGGCTGAACTCGATGCGTTTGATCTCCTTGCCGTCGGCGTCGAGGTGCAGAAGCCCCGTCTTGTTTTCGCCCTGCTCATAGTAGTTATACATGCTGTCGTCCTCCGCCAGATCTGCGGGCGGATTGTAGCGGTAGGTATAGCTGCCGTAGATTGCCCAGAGCGTGCCGTCGGCTCCGGCCTGAATGGTATTGAGATCCGTGCTTCCCATCCAGCCCTCAGGGACCTCGGGCAGCTGGAATTCGGTCAGCTCCGTGCAGTCGCCGGTTTCGACGTCCATCCTGAACAGCGCCGAGCGGTAGTTGTCGTACTCGATTTCCTCACCGTTTTCGTCGGTGTAGGTCTGCTTGCCGTCGATGATACTGCCGGTGAAGTAGAGGTTCGCACCCGAGATCGTCGAGGTGTTCACATACTGAATGTTGTCGGGAATCGGAAGAAATTCCGCCTGATAAGTGTACTTGCTGGTGCTGGCCGCCTTTTCGTCGTTCGTTTCGGTTTTGGTGCCGGGCTTGTTGGAGGGATTTGCGGGGTCGGTCGTCTCGCCGCTGTTTTTGCTGCAGCCGGAGAATATGCCCAGCAGCATCACAAGCGCCAGCAGCGCCGCAATCACACGATACGTTTTCATAATTACTCCTTTCCAACGCGGAGATCTTTCTCCACAGGTTGTGTACAGATTTTTGTTCAGCCCTATCATAGCAGGCTTCCGGAGAAGTTGAAAACCCTGCGGGGCAATTTTAAGAAAATTTTAAGAGGTTTCTCTTTCCTCGACTGCCAGCGGCTGCGCCGGGAGGGTCAGGGTGACGGTGAAGGTATCTTCTGTCTGCCTTTTTTCAAAGGTTCCTCCCATCTGGCGCATGATTTTCTCGCAGATGCGAAGCCCGATGCGGTTGCTCTCCACCTGCCCGGGGTTTTTCAGAATGGTATTCGACACGCAAAGTGTCAGCGCGCCGTTCTCCTGCGCCACAAGAACGTGGATGGGCTTTGCCGGGTCTGCGTATTTGCAGATGTTGTCGGCAAGGTTGTCAAGAACGCGCTTGAAATACGAGGCGTCCATCTGAATCTGGCACGAGACCGGCTGCACCGCGCGGCAGATGGTATAGCCCTTCTGCTCCAGCATCACGATGCCCTCGCCCACCATCTGGTCGAGAAGCGCCGCGGCGTCGAAGGGCTCAAGCTGAATGGGAAGCTCCTGCGCACCGAAGACCAGAGAGTAGCGGAACAGCTCGTCGGTCAGTGTTTTGAGCTGCAGCGCCCGGCTGTAGGCAGCTTCCAGATAGCTTTTCATCTCTTCCGGCGAGCGGTACTGTCCGCTCAGCGCCAGATCGAGATAGCCCAGCAGCGCGGTCAGCGGATTTCGGATGTCGTGGCTCATGGCGGAAATCAGACTCTGGTTTTTTTCCAGCGCCTGCTGCTGCTCGTCGGTCTTTTTGAGAATCGACTTGCGCATCGACTCGACGCTCTCGGTCAGCCGCGCCAGTTCGTCGTCTCCGCTTGCCGTGAGCTGCAATTGCAGATTCCCGTCTCCGATCTGCTTCACCTCCTCGGAAATTTCCACAATCGCGCGCGTGATGCGCCGGTTGTAGATCAGCATGAAGATGGCAAACATGACGCATGCGAGCGCAATTGCACCGATCTGCACGCCGTCATAGAGCTTTGCTTCGGAAAAATCGTAGACCACCGCCTGAAACACACCGTCTCGGAGATACACCGGGTAGGTGATCACATCATACAGATCGTCCAGACTTTCCGTGCCGGAGCTTTCCTCGTCGATGCCCCACCAGCCGGCTTCCAATGCCAGGCGGCGGTCTTTATACAATAAAATATAGGTGTCGTCCTGCGAGATTGCCCAGCGGGAGATCATTTCGGTGTCGCGCGAGGAGAGGTTGAACTCCCGCGCGTAGGTCTGAAAGGACGAGACCGTGGCAAGATTTCTCTGGTTCTGCGCCGCCGCGCTCATGTATACGCGCTCAATGAACGCCTGCCCGACGGTGTCGGTCAGAAGATAGATGCCGATGGCGGCAAGCAGCGCGGCAAGCATCGTGGCAAGAAGCTTGCGGTGCAGCGTGCGAAGACGTGGTTTTTTTCCGTTAGTCAATCTGATACCCCTTCCCCCAGATGGTCCGGATCAGGCGGGGATTTGCCGGGTCGTCCTCGAGCTTCTTGCGCAGGTTCACGATATGTACCATCACGGTGTTGTTGGACGCCGGCATGTATTTTTCGTGCCACACGCCCTCGTAGATCTGCGCGACCGACACAACGCTTCCGCGATGGTCCGCCAAAAACTGCAGAATCGAAAATTCCGTCTCCGTCAGCTCCAGCGCCTCGCCGCCGCGCAGAATGCGCCGGTTTTCCTCGTCGAGCACGACGTCGCTTTTGAGCTGCTTGCCTGTGACCTTGCCCTTGTAGACGCGGTAGCGGCGGATGAGCGAGTCGACCTTCATCAGAAGCTCCCCGTGAGAAAACGGCTTTGCCAGATAGTCGTCGCCGCCGGACTGATATGCTTCGAGCTTATCCTGCTCCTGCGTTCTTGCTGTGAGGAAGAGAATCGGCGCGCTGCTGATGCGGCGGATCTCTTTACTTGCCTCAATGCCGGATAGCTCTGGCATCATGATATCGAGAATGATCAGGTCCAGCTCCAGATCCTGCTGCGCCGCCTGCACGGCAAGCCGCCCGTTCGGCGCCTCGGTCACGTGATAGCCGCGTCCCTCCAGCAAAATGCGGATGATGCGGCGGATATCCGGCTCGTCGTCTACGACGAGAATGCGGATGCTCTGGTCCATGAAATCCCTCCAAGCTGCGTTTGCGTTTTTCCCATTGTATCACACGCCGCCGGCATTTTTGCGGATTTTAAGAATTTTTAAGATCATGGACATTTGGAAAACTTCTGATATAATGAAGATATCCCCCAAAATATCCCCCCTGAAAAGGAGACCTTCATGGATATTCTATATGAGGACGCACGCATCCTCGTGTGCATCAAGCCCGCGGGCGTGGTCTCGGCGGGAGACGACGAGGGCAGCATGATTGACCTGCTGCGAAAGCAGCTTTCCGACGCGCACGCCTGCGTGCGCTCGGTCCACCGGCTCGACGCGCAGGTTTCGGGGCTGATGGTCTTTGCCCGCTCGCAGGCGGCAGCGTCCATTCTGTCCGAGCAGGTGCGCACGCGCGAATTTGAAAAGGAATACCTCGCCGCAGCCCATGGGCGCTTCGGGGAAAGCGCCGGGCAGATGGAGGACCTTCTGTGGTATAACCGGTCGCTGCGCAAATCGCGCGTCATGCAGGAGCCCGGCAAGGATGTGAAGCGGGCGCTGCTGTCCTACGAGGTTCTGGCATATTGCGAAGAGGCGGACGTTTCTCTTGTCAGAATCCGGCTGCACACCGGCAGGACCCACCAGATCCGCGTCCAGTTTGCATCGAGAGATCATGCGCTGCTCGGCGACCGGAAGTACGGCGCGGGCGAACAGGACGGCTGCCGGATCGCGCTCTGGTCTTACAAGATCTCGTTTCTGCATCCGCAGAGCGGGCAGCCTGTCACATTTTCCGCCCCGCCGCCCGCAGAGTTTCCCTGGAATCTGTTCAACCTGTCTGAATTGTCATAATATTTTTGTATTTTCTAACGAAAATGTTGCATTTTACGAGGACACGGTCTATAATACCGCTTGCACTGTCTCCCGAACTGCAGGACCGTGCAAGGCTTATGATAGGATAAGGAGGGAACTGCCATGGCAGCTTCCATTGAACAGGTCAATATGACCGAGGGCGCGCTTTTGCCGAAGGTCCTTCGGTTTTCGCTTCCGCTGGCAGCGACGGGCGTTCTGCAGCTGCTGTTCAATGCGGCGGACGTGATTGTCGTCGGAAAATTCGCCGAGGCGACGGCGCTTGCCGCAGTCGGTGCAACGACGGCGCTCATCAACCTCCTCGTCAACGCCTTCATGGGTATCTCCGTCGGCGTCAACATTCTCGTTGCGCGCTATCTCGGCTGCCGCGAAGATGAGCGTGTACGCGCCTGTGTCCACACGGCGTTCGCCCTGAGTTTGCTGCTGGGTCTGGTCGTGATGGCCGCGGGGCTGACGCTCTCGACGCCGATGCTGGAGCTGATGAAAACGCCCAAGGACGTGCTGCCGCTGTCGAGTCTCTATCTTCGCATCTATTTTCTCGGCATTCCCGGCACCATCATGTATAACTTCGGCGCGGCGCTTCTGCGTGCGTTCGGAGACACCAAGCGTCCGATGCTGTTTCTGACGATCTCCGGCATCGTCAACGCCTTCCTGAACCTCTTTTTCGTCATCGTGTGCGGCATGAGCGTCGACGGCGTTGCGACCGCAACGGTCATCTCGCAGTATATTTCACTTTTCCTCGTCGTGCGCTGCCTGCGCAGAAGCGATGGACTGAGCCATTTGGAGCTGAAAAGCATCCGGCTGGACCGGGAAGAGTCTCTGCGCATGATTCAGATTGGACTTCCCGCGGGTTTGCAGAGTACGCTGTTCAGCATTGCAAACGTGCTTGTGCAGAGCTCGGTCAACTCCTTCGGCGCAAGCGTTGTTGCGGCAAACACCGCAGCTGCCAGCATTGAGGGCTTTGTCTACACGGCAATGAACTCCGTGTTCCACGCTGCCATCACCTTCACCAGCCAGAATCTCGGCGCAGGCAGAATCGACCGCATCAAAAAGGTGCTCACCGCCTGCCTGACGACGGTTCTGATGATCGGGCTTCCGCTGTGCCTGACCTGCTTCCTGTTTGGAAGACAGCTGCTCGGCATCTACGTTTCGAGCGCCGATGCGACTTATGAAGACGTGATCCGCTACGGGCTCGTCCGTCTGCACCGGTTCGGCAGCCTCTATTTCCTGTGCGGGCTGATGGAGGTTATGTGCGGCATGGTGCGCGGGCTTGGAAAAACCTGGTTGCCAATGTTTGTTACGGGCGTCGGCGCATGTTTGAGCCGGATTGTCTGGATCTATACCATCTTCCAGATCCACCATACGCCGGAAATCCTCTACTGGTCCTATCCCATGAGCTGGATTCTGACGCTTGTGCTGCACAGCGTCTGCTTCCTGGCCATTTACCGGAAATATGAAAAGCGGCGCGCCGCCTGCGCTGCCGTCTGATAATAAGGGCAACACCGCGCAATTGCGTCTTTGCGCTTCGCCGGATCTTTTCCGCCAATTCTGCGGTTTGAAAAGTTTGAAATACATACAGTATTCCTGCACGTTCCAAACCTTGACTTGACGAAAAATCTCTCGCCGAATCTGCTTGCCGAATTGTGCGGTGCTGCCCAAGGAATCTCTGAAAGGAAGGATTTTATGCGAGTGATCGACATGGCGGATATCATCCGCGCCATGCAGAATGAAACCCAGTTTGTCCTGCGCTGCGAAGAGGTGTTCCACGACAAGATCAGCTCCGCCTGCGCGTCCATCCTCTCGGCGCAGCCCAAAAAGCCCTTCGTCTGCCTGACGGGCCCCTCCGGCTCGGGCAAGACGACGACCGCCATGCGCCTGAAGGAGTATCTGGAAAACCTCGGCGTGAAGGTATGCCTGCTGAGCATGGACAATTTCTTCCTGCCGCTGGACCAGCGCCCGCCGGAAGCGACCGACTGGGAGTCTCCCTATTGCGTCAACCGTGAGCTTCTGCTCGATACCGTCGATAAACTCAGCCGCGGCGAGACGGCGCAGGTGCCCTGGTACGATTTCAAGGCGAACAAAACCGGCGGCTACACCCCCATGGAGGGCAGCCGCGAGGCAATCATCATCGCCGAGGGCATCCACATGCTAAACCCCCTTCTCTTTGACCCCATGCGCTCGCGCGCAACGGGCATCTATGTCGCGCCGCGCACGAGAATCATCACCCCCGACGACCGCATCGTAAAGCCCGAGCAGGTGCGTGTGGCGCGGCGCATGATCCGCGACTATCTCTCGCGCGGCAGGACGCTGCGTGAAACAATCGAGCGCGCGCAGTCGGTCGACCAGGGCGAGGTGCAGTATATTGCCCCCAACAAGCCGAACGCCTCCATCCACATTGACACCTTCCACGACTATGAGCCGTGCATCCTGACCAAGTACCTGCGCGAGATTCCGAAGTTCTCGGACGAACTGACGCCGGAATTCATGCGCGCGCACGGGCTGGACATTCTCATGGACGTCGTCCGGGAGCTGCCGCCGCTGACCACGGGCTATGTGCCGAAGGATTCCATCGTCCGCGAATTCGTCGGCGGAAGTATTTTCAAATATTGATTGCAAAACCGCCGGAACGTATTTCCGGCGGTTTTTTCGATTTTTTCGAAAAAATTCCGGATTTCCGGTTGACATTTCTCCGGATCTCCGGTATAATAGTCCAGCTTGCGTAATGCAGGCAATCCTTGCCGCAGAGGGATTCTGCGGCCATAAGTCCAAAAGGAGGTGCAACATCATGGCAAAGCTTTCCGCAAAGTATGAGATCCTCTATATCATCGATCCCGCGCAGGGGGAAGAGGGTATCGCGGCTCTCGTGGAAAAATTCAAGGGCATCGTGGAGAACCACGGCACGCTCACCAGTGTTGACGAGTGGGGCAAGCGTCACCTTGCATACCCGATCAACGACCTGACCGAAGGCTACTACGTCTACATGACCTGTGACGTCACGCCCGACATGCCCGCAGAGCTCGATCGTGTGTTCAAGATCACCGACGGCATTCTGCGCTCGATCATCGTGGCTGTCGAAGAGTAAGGAGGACTCACATGCTGAACCATATCGTTCTCATGGGTCGTCTTACCCGTGACCCCGAGCTGCGCCGGACCGGCAGCGGCGTCGCGGTCGCGTCCTTCACGCTCGCTGTCGACCGCGATTTTGCAGCGCAGGGCGCGGAGAAGGAAACGGATTTCGTTGATATCGTTGCATGGCGCAACACGGCGGAGTTTGTCAGCCGCTACTTCACCAAGGGCCGTATGGCTGTGGTGACGGGCAGGCTTCAGATCCGCAACTGGACCGACAAGGAAGGCAACAAGCGCCGCTCGGCAGAGGTCGTGGCAGACAATGTCTACTTCGGCGACTCCAAGCGCGATGGCGCGGCCCCCGGCGGCTTCGACCAGACGCCGTCTTATCCGCAGGCACCTGCCTATCAGGCTCCGGCTGCTCCTGCGCCCAGTGCGTCCGGTTTCTCCATGCTCGAGGACGACGATTCCGAGCTCCCGTTCTGATCGGGTTTTTCCCAACGAATGTTTCCACAAGACAAGATAGGAGGATAAATTATGGCAATGGCTAATGATCGTGTCCATCCTCGCAAGCGCAAGAAGGTTTGCTCGTTCTGCGTCGACAAGGTTGCCCACATCGATTTCAAAGACACTGCGAAACTCCGCCGTTACCTGTCTGAGCGCGGCAAGATCCTGCCCCGCCGTACCACCGGCACCTGCGCAGCCCATCAGCGTCAACTGACCATCGCCATCAAGCGCGCCCGTCAGATCGCTCT
>DPCD01000085.1:0-435 GCA_003516765.1 Clostridiales bacterium
ACGGTCGGATTGCAGGGCATCCCACGCGCGGCCCATCGTCACGGCGCAGCCCAGCGCGGGCGGCGTGTCGTAATCGAGGTCGCGCACCTGCGTGCGCATGGTCTGGATGCGGACCGGCGGCTCAAAGCCGAAGCGGTCTAACACCAGCTTCGTTTCGTCTGAGATATGCCCGAGCCGCGCCGCGACATATTCACGGTTTCCGAGCGCATTCTGCAGCGCCGCGTATGCCATCGCCGAGACGATGGAGTCGGTGTCGGGGTTTCTGTGGCCGGTGACATAGATGGGGTCCATGCGTTATTCCTCCTTCTGTGTAAGCTCCGGGAACACCACGCCGTTCATTCTCAGGATGAACCGCACGGGGTAATACCGGTCGAGGTAGTTCTGCGCATACCATTCGTAGGTCGCGTCGGGAAGGTGCACCAGCTCCGGCGCCTG
>DPCD01000085.1:447-4631 GCA_003516765.1 Clostridiales bacterium
GGAATCGGTATCGGGATTGCGGTGGCCGGTGACATAGATGGGTTCCATGAGAAGCCTCCTTATGCGCGGGGAAACTCGATCCCCTGATGATGCAGAATGAAGCGGACGGGATAATAGCGGTCCAGATAGTGCCTGCAATACCATTCATAGGTTGCATCCGGCAGGTGCACCAGCTCCGGCGCCTGCGTGCGGAAGAGCTTGAAGGTCGTCTCGTCGCCGGACAGAAGCGCTGCTGCAAGCTCCCGCTGCCCTTCCTGCATGAGCCGGTTCAGGCAGCCGTCCATAATTGCCGCGCATGCCCGCTCGTCAGGTCCGGCGAATGCCTCCTTGTTGCCGAGCCAGAGCAAAAATTCATCCATATCCAGAAGCGTCCGCGCCGCCGCGTGGGAGAGCGTCTGAAATTCGTCCTTCGCGCCGCGCTTTAAAATGTCAATCAGATAGGAAAGCAGGTTGTCCTCCAGACACACGCTGTCTAAGAACACCTCGTAGATATCGCGGATTTCGGTTTTGACCGGCTCGGGCTGCGCTTCTTCCTCTGCGGGCGCTTCCTGCGCAGGCAGCGCTTCGCCCGCGTCCATCTGCGTCAGCGCAGAGAGCATCTGCGAGGCATCAAAGCTTTCCAGCTCCTGCGCGGGGATTTCTTCTCCGTCCTGTGCGGCGCAGCGCTTTACAAACTCCGGAATGCCGAGTCCGGCAATCTGCTGCTGCAGCTCAATTGCTTTTTCCATGTCGCCCGTTTTGGTAAGCGAAATGCCCTCGGGCGGTGTCCGCGAGCCCTCGCAGATCTGAGATAAGTAGTTCAAATAACGCTCTAACAGTGTCATACATGCCTCCTGCATGGTTTTTTCTGCCGCTAGTCTATCATGCCGGTACGGGAATGTCAAAGAAAATCCGCCGTTTTTGCAACAAAAACGTTCCTTTTCTGCAAGTGAACAGCTTTCCAACCTGCAAAACAGAACGTTTTTGTGGGATTTATTTGTTCTCATCCTCTGTCGTATCTTCCTCTGTAGTCCCCTCCTGATTCCAGAACGCCATGCCGAGCCCCCAAAGCCCAATCACACCGCCGATCAGACTGAGCACATTTCCAAACCCCGTTCCGATGACTGTCACAATGAGACCGAAAATCAGAACTGCGATGCCGCACAGCTGCTTTTGTAAACTCTTCATATGCCAGTCTCCTTTCTGTGTGCTCCCAGTATCCGCCATTGCCGCCGAAAAGTCAAGCCGTGCGGCATGAAGTTTTTCTTGACAGGCGCGGAAAAATGCGTAAGATGAAAGAAAACAAACCGCGAAAGGAAGGGTTTCGTATATGGAACGGGCAAAGGCATGGGAGCTTCTGCGCGCATATAACAAGGACCATTTTCACCTGCAGCACGCGCTGACGGTCGAGGCGGTCATGCGCTGGTTCGCAAACGATCTGGGTTACGGCGCGGAGGCAGACTACTGGGGCGTCGTGGGTCTGCTGCACGACATTGATTTTGAGCTGTACCCCGAGCAGCACTGCGTCAAATGTGTGGAGCTTCTGCAAAACGGCGGCGTGCCGGAGGATATGATTCACGCGATTGTTTCCCACGGCTACGGCATCTGCGCCGATGTCGCGCCCGAGCGCGAGATGGAGAAGGTTCTGTTCGCGTGCGACGAACTGACGGGTCTCATTTGGGCGGCAGCCCTGATGCGCCCGAGCAAGAGCACGAAGGACATGGAGCTCAAATCTCTCAAGAAAAAATACAAGGACAAGAAGTTCGCCGCCGGCTGTTCACGCGACGTGATTGCAAGAGGCGCCGAGCAGCTCGGCTGGGAGCTGGACACGCTCCTGTCCAAAACGCTGCAGGCGATGGCAGAAACGGAGGACACCGTTCTTGCCGAGGTCGCCGCGCTGTAACACAAGCACACAGATTCCGGAAAGCCGGACGCGCCGCAAATGCAGTGCGTCCGGCTTGAAAGTTCTGTCGGTTTCCGGTAAAATAAAAGAAAAACCCGGGCGTTTGCCCGGATTCGGAGGATCTGTCATGCCGAAACGCCGCCCCGCAAAAAAGCGTTCGCCAGCCGTGACTGTGCTGCTGGTGGGTCTGTGTCTGCTCCTGCTTGCCGTCAGCCGGTATCTGGACAGCCGGTCGGAATCTGCTGCATCTGTTTTGGCGCCTGAAGCGGCGCAGGCAGATGCTCCTAAGCTGGAGGTTCATTTTCTGGACATCGGGCAGGGAGACAGCGCGCTGCTGTTCTGCGGCGATGAAACGCTGCTCATTGACGGCGGCAAGGTCAAAAACAACCAGAAGCTGATTGCGCGTCTCAAAGAGCTGGAGGTTGACCATCTGGACGCCATCATCTGCTCGCACCCGGACGAGGACCACTGCGGGGGGCTCTCCGCCGTCCTTGCCAGCACGAGAACCGATGCCTTTTACTGCTCGGTCGACAGCTGGCACACGAAGGTCTTCTCCGACGTTACAAAATATGTGGAGCAGCAAGGTATTTCCGTCACCGTTCCGCAGGCGGGAGACAGCTTCGCTTTTGGCGAGGCAAGCGTGGAATTTCTGGGACCCGTGGAGGATTACGGCGACGATCCCAACGAGGGAAGCCTCGTTGCGCGCGTGCGCTATGGCGAAACAAGCTTTCTATTCACCGGCGACATGGGCTTCGAGGCGGAGGACGATATGTTAGCCGCCGGTGTGGATGTTTCCGCAACCGTTCTGAAGGTCGCGCACCACGGAAGTGCAGGCAGTTCGTCGACCGAATTTTTGCAGGCGGTCCATCCGCAGTACGCCGTCATCAGCGTCGGCGCGGATAACGACTACGGGCATCCGACCGAAGCCGCCCTGAACCGTCTTGCCGCCTGCGGCATTCCGGTCTACCGGACAGATCTGCTCGGCGAGATCATCGCCGTCTCCGACGGCAAAACCGTCACGATGACCGCCGCCTCCAACGAAACACCCTCGGCTGATGCTGCTTCCCAGACGACAGACAGCTACGGCTATGTCGGAAATTTGTCCTCCAAGGTCGTCCACCTTGCCGGCTGCGGCAAGCTTCCGGGGGAAAGCAACCGCGTGTATTTTGCTTCGCTCGACGAAGCGCTCGCCGCGGGCTACCGCAAGCATGCAAACTGCCTTGGTAATTAGAATATCGCCTCTGCCACGCACCGGTGGATAACGTCATGCCCCTTCTGCGTGGGATGAATGCCGTCCATGGATAGAAGCGCCGGAAACGCCGGGTCCTTCAGAAACTCCGGACGCAGCTCCAGCAGCGGACACGAAAGCTCCCGCGCGAGCTTACAGACCAGATCGTTATAATACTCCTGCCAGCGGAAAATGTGGTCCGTATCGCCGAGCCACGTCAGAATATTTTCCCGGCTGCGCCCCTGCGACACATGGTCCAAAAACCGGTGCGCCTCCAGCGGCACAAGCGAGGAAAGCCAGACCCGGCTTGCCGTTTGCCGCACCAGATCCATCAGCGCCCGGTAGTTTTCCAGAAACTGCTCTGCCGGAATCTTCGGCAGATGGACCCCGTCCGGATGGTCGGAGACCGCCTGCCAGTCAAAATCGCAGTCGTTGCCGCCGAAGAAGAGCAGCACCTGCGCGTCCCGGCACAATTCCAGCCGTTTTTTCGCGATCGCAAGCCCCGTGTCGGTGCATGCACCCATTTTAGCGAAGTTCCGGACCTCAACGCCCTGCTGCGCCAGTGCGTCAAAATCGTGCGCCCGGCACAGATGGTACCGCCCGTCCTGAAACATCACGCCCTTTGCAATCGAGTCTCCGAAAATAACCAGCCTTTTTGCCTCTGCCATGGTACATATCCTCCCATTGATTCTGCTTGACAGTTTACGCGCGCCGGTGCAAAAAGTCACCCGAACGGCAGGGTTTTACCTCGACCTGCGCGGGAGACAGGGTCTCCCACAAATAGAAACAGGGCTCTACTGGCAGTAGCGCCCTTGATTTTCCGGCATTTTTCGCGCATTGGTTGCGTTTTCCGGACACATTCTGTATAATAGATAGGCAACTTTTCGGAAAGGAAGCGCGTGCATGCTTTACTATCTTCTGCTGCTCGCTGCGGGCGCCCTGCAGGGCGTCATGGTTTCTTTGAACGCGCAGCTCGGAAACTATTATTCGATGTTCGCCATCTGCTTTTTTGTCCATGGGATTGCGCTGATTCTGCTGCTGGCGTTCCTGCTGGCAAAAAAGACGGACCTCCGG